>JBATIN010000072.1:0-6759 GCA_049667765.1 Flavobacteriaceae bacterium | reverse complement strand
ACCCGACATATATAAATATCTTCAAGCCCATCATTGTTGATATCGACATGGGTAACCCCCGTTGTCCAATTGCCAAGATTATGAATGCCAGCGTATTCTGTGATGTCTTCAAAAACAAAATTACCTTTATTAAGATAAAGCTTGTCAGCACTTTGGTTCGCCGTGAAATACAAATCGATTAAATCGTCATTGTTGAAATCTGCTGCTGCCACCCCACCGCCATTGTAATAATATAGGTAGGTTAGAATGTTTAGGTCGGGGGTGTCTTTAAGAACATTTTTAAAGGTAATCCCAGTATCTTTGGATGCTAGTCTTACAAAAAGTTTTTCCTCACTTTTTTCACAAGATTGAAAAGTTATGGCAAGCCCTAGTGTAAGCCCAATATAAATTATAATTTTATGCTTCCAAAGCTGGCACATGATAAGGATTAACATTTGTGAAATAAAATCTAAACTGAGCGAAGTTAAGCCATGATAGCACTATATGGAAGTATTTTAACCATTTCCGTTCAGAATGCTTGTTATTAATCATTAATCCAATATATTAGGGGTAATAATCAAACCGAATTTAACATGTTGGGAATCTTTTCTTTTGTAGGCTTTACCGCTTTGGTGGCCATAATTTCTTACTTAGCTACCCGGTCAACTGATGAAACTTCTTCAGACGGGTATTTTTTAGGTGGCAGAAGCCTAACCGCTGGGGTTATCGCAGGATCATTGCTACTTACCAATCTTTCTACCGAGCAGATCGTAGGGCTTAATGGTAGCGCATATAAAGATGGTTTGTCGGTGATGGCTTGGGAGACCTTGGCTGCTATCGCCATGGTCGTTACCGCAATTTTCTTGTTGCCAAGATATTTAAAAGGGGGCTTGACCACGATTCCCCAGTTCTTAGCGGATCGGTTCGATGTTAGTACAAAGACCATTACTTCGGTGCTTTTTCTTACCGGATATGTGGTCGTACTCTTGCCGGTCATTTTATATTCTGGGTCTGTGGCGATCAGCGGTATGTTCGATATACCTCAACTATTAGGGGTTTCTGAAGATTCTGCATTGGTGATATGTATTTGGGGTATTGGCATAATAGGTTCTATTTATGCGGTTTTTGGAGGATTAAAAGCAGTTGCCGTGTCTGATAGTATAAACGCTATTGGATTATTGACAGGTGGGTTTTTAATTCCGATTTTCGGATTGATGGCCATAGGTGACGGTAGTGTTTTAGATGGTCTTGACGCATTAATGACCGCCAACCCTGAACGATTCGACTCTACCGGAAATCATGGCCAAGAAGTGCCTTTTTCAACTATTTTCACGGGTATGATGTTGGTGCAACTATTTTACTGGGGTACCAATCAGCAAATCATTCAACGGGCCTTGGCCGCCAAAAATTTGGCTGAAGGTCAAAAAGGACTCCTATTGGCTTCTTTTCTTAAAATATTGGGCCCTTTAATATTGGTATTACCTGGTATGATCGCGTACCATTATTTTGATGGAAGTCTGGCCTCGAGCGACCTTGCATACCCTGAACTCGTACGTGCGGTACTGCCTAAACCCTTAATAGGCTTTTTTGCGGCTGTGCTCTTTGGGGCTATTTTAAGTTCATTTAATAGTGTTCTCAATAGTTCGGTAACCTTGTTTGGTATTGATGTTTACAAACAGCATATTAATAAGGAGGCAAATGAGAAAACAGTAGTTAAGTATGGAAAAATTTTTGGTGTATGCCTTGCATTGGCCGCTATGTTTATTGCCCCCTTGATCAAGGATGCCGGAAGCTTGTTCAATTATTTACAGGAAATTAATGGTATTTATAGTATACCCATCTTAACCATAATTGTGGTAGGGTATGCGACGAAAAGAGTACCTGCCATCGCTGCCAAAATAGGAATCGTTTCGGGATCACTTTTATATATTCTGAGTCAATTTGTATTGAAGCCCAATTTGGTAGGCAACGCTTTAGATGCAGCAAAAAGTTCGGGAATTACTGATGAGGCAGCATTAAAACTAGTAGAAGCAGATGCGTACCCGCATTTTTTACATGTGAATCTAATCTTGTTCTTGTTGAATATTGGCATTATGTTGCTCATAGGTAAATTCTACCCAAGGGATACACCTTATGAAGCCACCTATACCAAACAGGTGTCCATTGAACCATACAAGTACGTAAAACAAGTGGGTCTAGCCGTTTGTCTTATCGTTACCTTGATCTATATAAGTTTTGCTAAATAGTTAACCTTGAAGAAAAGCAAAAAGCCTGATTGAGACTTCAAACAGGCTTTTTACTTTTTAATAGCTAAGATTAGATATACTGATTGATAATATTCTCGAACAGTTCTTGTTTTCCACTTTGAAGGTCTAATTCACCGTTTTCCTTGGCAATTTCATAAAGGGCTTTGAAATCAAGTTTTCCGTTCTCGAAATCTTTTCCTTTTCCTGAATCAAAAGAACTATAGCGTTTTTTACGCAGTGCGTCGTACCGTGAAGAAGAGATTATCTTATCTGCAGTAATCAAGGCACGGGCAAAGGTGTCTGCTCCGCCAATATGTGCATGGAAAACATCTTCCATGTCCGTAGAGTTTCTTCTGATCTTTGCGTCAAAATTAATTCCGCCGCCTTGTAAACCACCTGCTTTTAGGAAGACCAACATAGCTTCGGTAACCTCGGTAATATTATTAGGAAATTGATCGGTATCCCATCCATTTTGATAGTCACCACGGTTGGCATCAACACTACCTAACATGCCGTGGGCTGCCGCTATCTCCAATTCATGTTGCATGGTATGGCTGGCCAGCGTTGCATGGTTTACTTCAATATTCAATTTAAAATCGTCTTGTAGGCCATATTGATGCAAAAAACCGACTACCGTTGCACAGTCAAAATCATACTGGTGTTTCATGGGTTCCATAGGCTTGGGCTCGATAAAGAAATTACCCTTAAAACCCTGTGCCCGGGCATAGTCACGTGCCATGCCCAAGAACCTGCCCATATGATCTAACTCGCGCTTCATATCGGTGTTCAGAAGCGACATATAACCTTCACGACCGCCCCAGAAGACATAGTTTTCACCATTGAGTGCTATTGTCGCATCCAAGGCCAATTTAATTTGACCGCCTGCTCGTGCTAAAACATTAAAATCGGGGTTGGTTGATGCCCCGTTCATGTATCTGGGGTTTGAGAAACAGTTTGCCGTGCCCCAAAGTAGTTTTACGCCTGATTCTTTCTTTTTACCTTTTATATAATCTACAATGGTGGCCAAGCGTTTTTCTGATTCGGCGAAGGTCGATGCTTCTTGTATGAGGTCAAAATCGTGGAAACAAAAATAATCGAAACCCATTTTGGTGATGAATTCAAAAGCGGCATCTGCCTTTGCCTTTGCAGCTTCAACCGCATCCGATGGTTGGTCCCAAGGAAAATTTTGTGTACCTGGGCCAAATGGGTCTGCACCCTGCCCGCAGAAGGTGTGCCAATAGGCGATGGCAAATTTAAAATGCTCGCGCATGGTTTTTCCCGCAACTACCTGAACGGGATTATAATACTTAAAAGCCAAAGGATTATCGGAACCCTTGCCTTCAAATTTTATATCCCCAATGCCTTTAAAATACTCTTTGTTTCCTATTAATGCCATAATCAGTTACTTTGTATTAAGTTGTTCAATTCTTTTTTCCATTGTTTATACGCTTTTTCGAATTCCTCTTTATTCTTGAGAGGTTTAAAGCCCATTACATAATCGTTCTCCATGATGCGTTTTCCAAAAGTAGTATAATCACCCTTGCGTAATTCACAAGCTCTGGCAGCTCCAATGGCTCCGGTGGTATTATATATCTCTATTTCATGACCCAGTAACGTTGCGATCGTTTCCGAGAATATAGCGGACCGAAACAAGTTGTCGTTACCTGCCCTGATTACACTTGGTCTTATGCCGTCAGATTTCATAATTTCCATTCCGTATACAAATGAGAATGCGATACCTTCCAAGGCCGCCCTGCATAAATGTGCTTTTTGATGGTTGTTTAGATTTATATTGGAAATTCTTGTGCCAATATCAAGGTTGTTCAACATCCGTTCGGCTCCATTTCCAAATGGATGTATGGTTACACCATCGGACCCAATGGGCACCGAAGCGGCCAATTGGTTCATTTCGTCGTATGAAGCCACATCTAAATTATTGAGCAGCCATCGGTATTGTATGCCTGAACCGTTTATGCAAAGCAACTTTCCTATTTTAGGACCAGCTTCGGAGTAATTGACATGGGCAAAATTGTTTACCCGAGAACTCTCTTTCACCGATAAAATATCGGTTATGGCATAGACTACACCAGAAGTGCCACCTGTTGCCGCTACTTCACCGGGTTCAAAAACGTTCAATGAAAGAGCGTTGTTCGGCTGATCTCCCGCCCTATAATAGATAGGGGTGCCCTCGGCCAGTCCTGATTCGGCCGCTCCCATCTTGGACACTTTTCCCTGAACGCCGAAATTCTTGACCATGTCTGGTACTAAGGATGGTTCAATGCCGTAATAGTCTAGAAGCCAAGTAGCGATTTTATTTTTCTTAAAATCCCAAAAAATTCCTTCGGAAAGACTGGTAATGGTGGTACAAAGAGTGTCACTCAATTTATAGGCGATATAATCACCAGGCAACATAAATTTGTAGGTCTTATTATAAATATCCGGTTCGTTTTCTTTTACCCATTTTAATTTAGAGGCCGTAAAATTGCCAGGGGAATTTAAAAGGTGGGTGGCGCATTTATCATGGCCCAGAGTTTCAAAAGCCGTACGGCCTATTCCTACTGCTCTACTATCACACCAAATAATAGAATTTCTCAATGATTTTCCATGCTTGTCAACAACTACAAGACCATGCATTTGGTACGAGATGCCTATGCCAGTAATGAGCTTTGGGTCAATAGTATTGTTTTTTATAAGTTGACGGGTTGCGTTACAGACATGTTTCCACCACTCGTTCGGGTCTTGTTCGGCCCAACCATTTTTCACCGCGATCATCTCCATTTCCACAGCTGGTTCACTAACTACAGAAATGCTTTTACCGCTCTCCGTTTCAATGAGTGCCGCTTTTATAGATGAACTTCCTATATCATATCCAATGGAGTACATAATTTTCGCTTCTAAAAGAGAATGAAAGGTATAGATTTTACCTTTCTAGTGCAAATTGAAAAATTTAAATTGAATCCAAAAAAAAAGCCTTGGTTGTATAGTGCCAAGGCTTTTAATATTTAGAAAACGTAAGGGGTTAGTATCCGGGATTTTGCGTAATATTTGGATTGGTTGTTCCTGCTAAAGGTATTGGGTTCAACAAGAATTTTGGATCTGATTCGTAAGGTTTTAGTTCCCTAGCGTTCAAGAAAGTGCCAAAACGGATCATGTCGTTCCTTCTCCAACCTTCCCACCAAAGTTCCCTGCCACGTACATTGTACACATCCATTTCAGAGGCAATAGTAGTAGTGCTTTCGTTTGCCAATTGTTGTACCACAGTTGTGGCGCCGGCATTATCGCCTTTTCTAGCCAACGCTTCTGCTTTCATCAAAAGTGCATCGGCGTAACGTGCGATAACAAAATCGTTGTCAACGTTGTCACCACTGTTGTTATCTGGCACATATTTCACACCTCGTATACCAGCAGTCTCAAGGGTGGCACCTCCTGTGATTAATTGTATTTCAGGCGTAAATATGAGCGGGTTGCCTAGTCGGTCCTCTAAGGGAGCTCCAACACCTGGGCCACCTAGACCGTACTGTTGACCTACTTGAAAACCAACATTATAACCATTCTCTTCGTTAGTACTAGGAATTTCTTTATAGATTCTTGGATCGGTAGGACTGAATTTGTTGTAATACTCTGATAGGGTAGTAAAACCGTTCCAACCTGAAGGGGTTTGCGCATAATGTTGTCCCATGAACCATCTTGACCTCACGTTTCCTGAAGCTTGTCCCCCTATATTCTGAGAAACAAAAATCAACTCCGAAGAAGTTTCGGTGTTCTGTGGAATGAAGTTATCCCAATAATCTGCGGCTAAACTTACGCCTGAAATTGCATCTACATTCGCAATTACCTTATCCATATTGGCATTGTCAAAAGTAGGTGCAGCTGCATCACCTGCAAATACCCCGTAGTTAAGATAAAGTTTGGCCAACAACCAATGCGCTGCATTTTTATTTGCTGTAGTAGGATCTATATCAGAGGTTAATGAACCTACAACGGCTTCTACTTCAGATATTACCCAATCAGTTGCCTCGTTACGTGCATAGACTTGTGCGTCGGCATTGGTGTCACTTCCAATTTCGCGATAGGCGGCTTGACCCCATAGGTCGATGATATGATAATAGTGTAACGCTCTTAAAAATCTAGCTTCGGCAACTTGCGTAGGATTAGCTGTTGAAGATCCAATCACTAAATTGGCTGCGTTGACCGCGTTGTACATGTTATTATAAGTATCTCTGTTAAAGCCGTGATTTGCTCCTAAAGTATGCGCGTGTAATTGGCGCCAAACCCCGGCATCATCCCAGTCACCGCCTCTTGTTGGGCCCACCATAGCATCACCGGTGTGTTCATCAAGACACATCAGACCTGCTTGGTCTTGGTAAGGGCCTCTCATTGCTACATATGCGGCACTTAACAAGTTGGCTGCATCCTCGCTATTCGAAGCGTAGGAAGTTGCTGCCTCTACGATCTGAATACCATCAAGAACTTCTTCTTCTAAATTTGTACACGAGGTGAGTAAAAACCCGCCTAGGCACATGGTCAATAAAAC
>JBATIN010000071.1:0-1508 GCA_049667765.1 Flavobacteriaceae bacterium | reverse complement strand
ATAGGAAGTCAAGCATTGAACAAGGCCCTATTGGCCATCATGGCATTCACCTTTTTACCTACTGCTGACAACACCTTATCATCTTCTGGGTTCATTAGCACTTGATCTACAAGGTCAACAATCGCCGGCATATCACCAGGCAGTAATCCCCTGGTTGTAATTGCAGCGGTACCAAACCGTATGCCCGAGGTCACAAAAGGCGATTTATCATCAAAAGGCACCATATTCTTATTTGCGGTAATATCGGCCTTCACCAACGCGGCTTCTGCATCTTTACCCGTAATATTCTTGTTTCTTAAATCGATAAGCATCATGTGATTGTCGGTACCGCCAGAAATAATATGATATCCTTTTTTTACAAAGGCTTCTGCCATGGCTGCAGCATTTTTCTTTACCCGAATCATATATTGTAAAAACTCATCCGTTAGCGCTTCTCCAAAGGCAATCGCCTTAGCGGCAATAATATGCTCAAGCGGGCCTCCTTGATTTCCTGGGAATACGGCCAAATCCAACAAGGCGGACATTTTACGAAGGCTACCGTTTTTTAATGTAATCCCAAACGGGTTATCGAAATCCTTCCCCATTAAAATTAATCCGCCTCTCGGGCCTCTAAGGGTTTTATGGGTAGTCGTGGTCACAATATGGCAATGTGGTAACGGGTCGCTCATGATCCCTTTGGCGATCAGACCGGCCGGGTGTGATATATCTGCCAATAAGAGGGCATTCACACTATCGGCAATTTCCCTGAATTTCTTAAAATCCATATCACGAGAATAGGCCGATGCGCCAGCAATGATCATTTTTGGCTTTTCTTTGGTCGCTATCTCTTGAATTTTATCATAATTGAGCACTCCTGTTTCTTTATCCACCCCATAAAAGACCGGATTATACAACCTACCTGAAAAATTTACAGGTGAACCATGGGTCAAATGCCCACCATGTGACAGATCGAAGCCTAAAATAGTATCACCAGGCTGTAAGCATGCATGATATACAGAGGCGTTGGCCTGTGAACCAGAGTGTGGTTGTACATTTGCATATTCTGCCCCGAACAATTCTTTCGCACGATCAATGGCCAACTGTTCTATTTGATCAACAACTTCGCAACCTCCGTAATAACGTTTTCCAGGATATCCTTCGGCATATTTATTGGTCAGCACCGAACCTGCGGCCTCCATTACCTGGGGACTTGTAAAGTTTTCGGATGCGATCAGTTCTATACCATTGATCTGTCTTTCTTTTTCGGCTTCAATAAGTTCAAAAATACGGTGGTCACGTTGCATAATAGAGTATTCTGTTAAATGAGGCGTAAAAATACAAATTGCGTGTCGTTAATTGGAAGAAAAGAATATATTTGATTATGAATTTATCAAATAGCAATTAACAAAATACCTATGTCAATAGAAGCAAACAATCCTAATAAAAAAACATGGCTTCCAGTGCCCGAAAACTCCGATTTCCCAATACAGAATATTCCCTTTGGGGTGTTTTTGACTAGGGACGACATC
>JBATIN010000070.1:0-3207 GCA_049667765.1 Flavobacteriaceae bacterium | reverse complement strand
CGACACGAATGGCGAACATACCTTCTTTATTATCCTTAAAAGTTACTTTTTCAAGTGCGGTTAAGGTTGTTGATCTATCGATAACCCTGCTATCGCCGTCTTCTGAAAAGGTAAAGGTGGTGGCTTCCTCCAATAAATTAGTGCCATTGGGAGCTTGCCAAACCGCTTTAATGGATAAAATTCCATTATCGGGATCGAGCTTGGTAACTTTTTGATGAATAATAGTGCCATACTTATCTTTTTCGGTTGTGGGAATGGCGTAAGAATTATTCCAAAAATCCAATCCGTTTACATCCCCGTAATTCATCCAATGGCCCGCATGATGAGGGTGGTCTACCCGTTCGTTAGCTCGCGGTTCATAAGGAAATCCACGCGTAACCGTTTTACCGCTTTTTGTGATGATCGGATACAGAATGGGTTTTGGCGTCTGCCCGTCGTACAGGTAATTGGTAAAAAGGTCACCATTGATTTTAATGGAGACATTTTTGGCAATCGTATCGTGTGTAAAACTGATTTTTGAGATTGGCATTAAAGTCTCAGTAGCTACCTCAGGGTTATCGGGATTCGCAGTTTTGTCTTTACACGATACCAATGCCAATTGAGAAAACAGAATACAAAAAACTATTTTTTTCAACATCGATTCAACTTTTAGTATTGGAATACTTGGCCTCCAGCAAGTACGTTCTGTGTTTCTTCATCGAAGGTGGCTTTGAGTCCGGTTCTAAGGGCCGCAGTGGTCATAATATTGGCAATCGAGTGGTTATACCCTGCTTCAATAGGTCCATTGGTAGTTTTACGGCTGCGCACACATTCCATCCAGTTCAACATATGCATTGAAGTCATGTCATCAGCACCGGTATTTGCAGAGGTAACCACGGCCGGGGCGTTGTCTGCAAGACTGAACGATTGCAATAGGTTGGGTTTAAGTCCCATATCGTGAGCATGCTTTTCAGAAAGTCCTCCATGATCCGTCACTTGATTGGTGTCAAGATTCAATTCCCCACCATTGGAATAATAAATTTCTTTGGTGCCGCCCGCTGAATTGGTAAAGCGAGATGAATACGTTACTTGAAAACCTGAAGTAGGGTCATCGGCCGGACCATAATCGAAAACGGCAGACATAGTGTCGAAGTTCTTGCGGCCATCCTTCCAAAGATAGATACCTCCATTAGCGGCAACGCTTCTCGGGTGGTTCAGGCCTGTAAACCAGTGTACGGTGTCAATTTGATGTGACATCCACTGTCCTGGAATTCCTGAAGAATAGGGCCAGAACAATCTATATTCCAAATACTTTCTTGGGTCCCAGGCGGCTTCTGGCCGGTTCATTTGATAGCGCTTCCAATCGGTGTCCGATTCTTTTATTTCCTTTGTCAATTCAGGTAAACGCCATCTACCGGGCTGGTTTACGTTCCAGCTCATTTCTACCATGACGATATCGCCGAATTTACCAGATTTTATGTAGTCGTTGGCTGCATGGTAATTTGCGCCACTTCTTCTTTGCGACCCGATTTGAAAAATAATGCCCGAGTCTTTTACCGCTTTCATGCCTACCCTGGCATCATCCATGGTTTCGGCAAAGGGTTTTTCGCAGTACACATCTTTTTTTGCGTTTGCCGCTTGTACGGTGTGCAATGCGTGTTGAAAATCGGCAGTGGAGATGATTGCGGCGTCGATATCGTTTTTATCGTACATCTCTTCATTATTGCGCCATTGCACTACCTTGTTGCCGGTTACTTCCTTAATATAAGCGGTACCTTCATCTCTTCTGCGGTTCCAGATGTCCGAGACGCCAACGATCTCAAAATTCTGTGCTTTACTATGACCTGTGAAAGCGGGAATCAAGGCGCCTTTGCACCGATTTGAAAAGCCGACGATTCCAACTCGTACGCGATCGTTCGCGCCTATTATCTTTCTATAGCTGGCTGCACTCATACTGTTTACTCCTAAAGCGATCGCACTGGAGGCCAGGGTTGTTTTTTTGATGAAATCTCTTCTGGTATTTTTCATTTTACGGGTGTTTAGTGTTTTTAAAATTCTCGTATTTTGACATTTTTGAATGAAACTTGGTCACCGTGATCTTGAAGTAAAATCAGGCCTTCGGGTATACGCCCAAAATTCTCCCATTTCTCGTATTTACTTTTCTCTACCAAAGCTTTGAACATTTGACTGAACCTATCGAACTCTACTACTTTTACATGATTGAGCCAATGTTCAACATGGCCCCCTTTCACGACAATACGCGCGTTGTTCCACTGATCAACGCCCTTAAAATTCTTGCCGCGTGAACTGTCGGTATTTTCGGCCCTTATGAGATCGTATAGCGAACCAACGGTTCGGTTGCCGTTCTTACCTTCTTTTGCGTCTGGGTGTTTTTCATCATCGAGTACTTGAAACTCTAAGCCAATTGCGGATCCTTCGCCTTTGTTCAGTTCTGAATCGACGAAATATTTAATGCCGCTGTTGGCCCCTTCGGTCATTTTAAAATCTACGCTCAACTCAAAATCACTGAATTGATCATTGGTTACAATGTCGCCGCCATGGGCAGATTCGGCCCCGCCAGAGGAGAGTACGGTCAAGGTGCCATCTTTTATTTCCCAGCCTTTTTCAGGAAAGCTTTTTAGTTTGGCACCACGCCACCCGTTCGTTGTTTTGCCGTCCCAAAGAAGGCGCCAGCCTTTGCGCTGTTCATCTTGGGTTAGGGTGTTAGTCAGGTAACTTATTTGCGGAACATCACGATCTACATTTTTTCTGGCGTTTTCTAAATCGGTGGTCTTGATCTTGATGTTTTTCCATTTAACGATCTTGCCTTCTAGGTCTGCTTCGCTAATGCTGTGTACCTGAAATGCGATAAAGCCTTTGGCAGTTGTGTCATCGACTAGATTGGCACATTGTATGTCATTGATCCAGGTGCGGATCTCATTACCGATCGCTTCAATACGGTAATGGTTCCATTGCCCTGGCACGAATGCGTTCTGGCCTTTTGGGTTTCTGGTCAATGGGTAGAGCCACCCGTTTCGGGCTTCGTCATAAACCCCGCCCGCCCATTTTCTAGAGCTGGTCTCGATTTCGCATTGGTAGCCGTGTACCCTTCCATCCATAATATCGGGAGTACTGAGACTTCTGAACTGAACCCCTGAATTGAGTCCGTTTTCTACAAAAACATCAAATTCCAGGATAAAATCGCCATACGTTTTCTTGGTAGCCATA
>JBATIN010000069.1:0-8327 GCA_049667765.1 Flavobacteriaceae bacterium | reverse complement strand
GGTTGGTATTGTCAAAAAACATCTTGACTTCTGAAGGTTGCCTTGCTTGAACCGAATCTAACGGAAAATATTCCCAAAAATCTTTTGCACTGTCAATAGATTCCCAAATAGGTTCATCCAAGTTTCCATCGGCCAAAATATGGGTCTGCGTTTTAAACGGCACGTTAAACGATTTTTTTTCAGTTTGGCAGAGTAGCGGAAGGGTACAGAAGAAAACTATAAAGGCATAAAGTACTTTTAGCATTGGTTCAAAATTGGCTTGGTAGGTAAAAATAAGTTTTTTAAACGTTAAGGAAACCTTAAAAAATCAATGGTACCGTAATTCAGAACCTAAGTCATTAAATATTCAGCCAATAGGTAAACTTGAGGTTTATAGATCGAAAACGAGGTGAAAAGGTGTCAACAAAATAATTGTCGTTGTATACCAAATACAGATCCGATAAAGGGGCAAAACGCCATTGCAAACGGGAATTGATCCCTAAATTATCCCTTTGATTACTGTATTGTGCAATGGTGGTCCAAAATAGTGATTTGCTAAAAGTAAGCTCAACCTTAGGGCTTACCAACCAAAGATCTGCACTTGGGTAAGGTAAAGGCAACGAAAGTTTATCATAGTTCAAAGCCAGGCTAATGATCGCTTTTGGTTGTAACCGAAGATTGAACTCTCCCATAAAAGAAAATCTATTTCCATTGTAGAACCGACCAACGGACGTTTCCCCTTTAAAAAAAAACACATCGGCGCGGTTAGATTCGTATGCGGCGCTAACGCTATTATAATGATACCCTAGATTGCCAGGCAGTTCGATTGCATCCTCGGTATTGGTAGGATCAAAAGGTTCGGTCAAAAAAACAAAGGAGTTGGTGAAACCTATTTCTCCCATACTTTGGTTAAGAAGTTCGAACTTTAAGCTTGTCTTAATATCTCGATCTGTGTTCTGGAAATCTAGGCCCGGTCGCCATGTAACTATTGGAAAAAGTTCAAAACTATACTGGTTTATAAAATTGCTGATAGGCCAAAAAACCACTTGTGCAGAAGTAGCCGATTTAAAAATGTCTGTTCTTGGAACAAACCCCAGATCAGAGCGAAATTCTTCTTCTATGTAGGCCAAGTCTTGAAAAAAATTGAAATAACGCGAATTACGGCCCAAAAATGCACCAGTTGAGAAGTTGCCTATATTATCATTGGGCTGAAAAGATTTGTGCCCATAAAACTTGCCGTACCATGTATTGTCCTTGCTGGAAAGATTATAATCAATTCCCACGACACGATTGTATTCGTCTTCGGGCGCCAGAAAATCATAATCTTTGAAAGATTGTTTGTTGATAAAGAAAAATCCGAGGTTTGATCTTGAAAAAACCTTTTTTTGTAAAGCCAGCATCATATTATTGTTCGATGCTATTTCATTTTCCTCATCTTCTGCGGTCTGAAGGTTCAAAAAGCCCAATCGCCAGTTTTCATTTAATTTTCCGCTCAAACGCACACCTCCTAAAATTCGGTTTTCAATCGAATTATCGGCTGTATCCTTCGCGATTCCTATTCTTCTAGAAAAGAAGGGATTGGCATCTCGGCTGCCACCAAAACTGCCGAACAGGTCACCGTTATCTACAAAAAATTGACGTTTTTCGGGTAAGGAGACTTCAAACCGAGTAAGGTTTGTGATGATGTCATCTACTTCAACATTAGAAAAATCGGGATTTACGGTTACGTCTAGATTCATGCCGTTACCAATAGGTATTTTGGCATCGCCGCCGACCTTTACATTATTAATTCCTTCGTTGTTTTCAAAATCTTTGGATGAGATCATATTAATATATGGGATCAGGGCCATAGGCGTCCTAGAGCGCCCCAACGGTTTTTCAAAAACCATATCGCCCATAAATGCCAGACTGATTACCAATTGGTTTTGTGGTACATTGAACCAGACACTACGTTCATTACTTTGCATATCGAACCTATAACTTTGAAATCGCCATTTGGTTTCACCTTCCTTAAACTTGAAAGACGTTAGGGGAATCGCCATTTCGGCGGTGTAATAATTCTCGTAAATTTTTGAATCGCCTTGCCACTTTACATCCCATGAAGTATTAAAACCTCGAAGGTCAAGACCGCCACCCGAGATCAATACCTCTCGCTGTACACCATAGGGGTTTATTCCGAACATAAAGGCATTGGTGCCATCATTAAAGGTATCGAACACTAAATTTATATTGTCGTTGCCAGAAGCGCGAAAATCACGTTTTAAAGAAGGTGTAACCCAATCATTACCTATTGATTTTAACGTTAAACCTATATAAAGTGTAGTATTATCATATACCATTTTAATATCGGTCGTATTATTTGCAAGAATTGAATCTGAAGGAAAATATTGCTGAAAATCATGTGGGCCATCGGCCGTTTGCCACACCGTCTCGTCTAAAACTCCATCAGGAGTAATGGTCTCGTTTGTGAATTTTACGGTGAATGTTTTGTGCTCTGTTTGTGAAAAAGATAGAAAGGAAACTAAAAATAGGAGGGAAGCGCAATAAAATTTAAGCATTGGTCTTTGATTAGCTGATGCCTCAAATTTAAGTTTTTATTACGTTAAAATAAACCTAAAAGATTTGTTAACCCTATTTAAACCCTCAAAAACTAATATGTTCTGAATTTTTTCGTCTTCTTTTTATTGGGATCCTTAAAAAGGCGCTTAAAAAAACCGTCCCTTTTTATAGGTTCGCAATCTAGAAGCCGTAATACCATAGGGTCAGGTCTTGAAAAACGTGCATTGGTTAGGTAATTAAAAGATGCTTCTTTGTTCATTTTTTGCATCCACAAGGCAAAAAGTGGTAGGGCGGCATTGGCACCTTGGCCTAGGCTGGTGCTTTTAAATCCGATTTCATGGTTGTCTAGACCTACCCAGGAAACATGTACCAGTTTTGGGGTAAGGGCAACGAACCAGGCATCTTTATTGTTTTGTGTAGTGCCTGTTTTTCCGGCGATATCGTTATTCAATTTATAAACTGATCGTATTCGAGAGGCCGTACCTTGATTTATGGTAGATTTCATCATTTCGAGCATTATTTGCCTAGTTTCTTCTGAAAAACCACCTTTTATCGCTCGTTTTGGCTCAAAATGGGTCAAAACCGAATCTTTTTGATCAGCAATTTTCTGGATCAGATAGGGGAGAACTGCTTTTCCTCCATTTACATAAGAGGCGTACGCCCCTGCAAGTTCATTGACGTAGATTTCTCCGGTACCAAGGGCAAGAGAAGGTTGCTTGGGGAGCTCTGAAAAAATGCCCATATTTTTTGCCTGAACTAACACGTTATCGATCCCTGTATGTTCAAGTACCTTGACGGCTACGGTATTGACCGAGTTGCTCAGGGCCATTTCCATAGAATAATTGAGGTAGGCCTCGTCTTTATTGCCTGAGTTACTGGGCGACCAACCCTTTAGATTTTCATACTCCACTTCTTGCGCCGAAAAATAGGAACATGGTGAAATACCCAACTCTAAGGCAGTAGTATAGACAATGGGCTTAAAAGTAGAACCTACCTGACGTTTGCTCTGAGCCACATGGTCGTATTTAAAATTTTTAAAGTCGATTCCGCCGATCCATGTTTGTACGGCTCCTGTTTTTGCATCAATGGACAAAGAACCGGTATTTAGAAATTTCATGTAGTGTTTAATACTATCGATCGGGCTGGCTTCAACGATCTTTTCACCATTCCAATCGGTGAGTTTCATGCTGTGTTTTTGGCTTAAGGAATCCCAGATCTTTTTTGGGCTCAAGTCCTTTTTTGCCAAATTCTTGTATATGGCACTATTTTGTACCGCCTTCTCAATAATCGATTTATTCACGAGCCATGGAGCTTTGTTACCGTAGCTTTTTTCAAAGCTTTGCTGAAGGGCTTTCATATGCTGTTTCATGGTCGATTCTGCCATGCGTTGCATTTTATGGTTTAAGGTTGTGTATATTTTAAGTCCTGATGTATAAATATTATACTCATGGCCTTGTTCTGCCTGTGCCTTGGTCCATTTTAAGAGTTGTTTACGTACTTCTTCCCTAAAATAGGGCGCTATACCCGTGTCATGGTCAAATTCACGATACCGTAGTTGCAACGGGAGTTTTACTATGCTGTCTTTGTCAGCTTCGGCAATAAGATCATTGTTATACATGGATTGCAAAACAAGATTTCGTCGCTCAATGCTTTTATCAGGATGGATTTTAGGATTATACCCGTAGGTCGCCTTAAGCATGCCTACGAGTACGGCAGCCTCTTCGACCTTCAATTCTTTTGCTTTTTTGTTGAAAAATTTCAAGGATGCACTTTCAATACCAAAAGTATTGCCCCCAAAAGACACGGTGTTTAGATAATGGGTCAAGATTTCCTCCTTGGCGTAAAGATCTTCCAATCGGCCCGCAATGATCATTTCCTTTACTTTGTTTACTGCGATATTGGCAGGTTGTCGATCTCGTCTCGGGTATAGGTTTTTTGCCAATTGCTGCGTAAGGGTACTGCCACCTCCTGAAGATTGGTCTTGCATTAATAGGGTCTTTAACGCAACCCGCAGCAGACTTTGAAAATCGATACCTGAATGGTCATAAAACCGCTCATCTTCAATGGCTACGAGCGCCTTGGTCAAATGTTCAGGAATTTCAGCAAATGCAATGGGCTGTCTATCAAAAAGATAGTATTTGCCAATGAGTACACTGTCAGAAGAATAGATCTCAGAGGCCCTTTGATACTTAAAATCTGAAAGTTCGGCTTTCCCGGGAACCTTCCCCCAGACCCCCAAACGAACACAACATATAAAAAGTGCTACCGCCAGTAGTAGGCTAAGGCAAAGCAGAATTGCATACCTAAGTATGGGCCATTTTATTTTTTTTAGTACCAAATTAAACTGTTTTATTTTGCAAGATCTAATTAAAAATTGAAACGGGACAGTTTCTTAACAAGAGATTAAAATTCAATTTTCTACATTTAGGCCGATAATTACAATTCTTCTATCTGTTGTTAACCTCGATTTTAATAAAATGAAGCAAACGTTTTTTATATTTTTCTTAGCTATTCAGCTGAGTTACGGCCACATGCCTGTATGGTCTAAAACAGGGCATAGGGTCATTGGTGAGGTTGCCCAAGAGCATTTGAGCGCAAAGGCGAAAAGGGCCATTAAAAAGCTGCTGAAAGGGAAAAGTCTTGCTACTGTTTCTAATTTTGGCGATGAGATTAAGGCCGATTCTATATATAAAAAATTCAGTTCATGGCATTATGTGAACATTCCGCATGGAAAAAAATACACTGAAATAACGCCCTTTAAGTACGGTGACCTTGTTACTGGTATACAAGAGTGTATTCGAATTATAAAAGACGTAAGCAGTGCGGAGGCCGAAAAAGTGTTTTACTTAAAAATGTTGGTACATTTAATAGGGGATCTGCATCAACCCATGCATGTAGGGCGATTAGAAGACAAAGGTGGTAACGATATTCAATTACAATGGTTTAACGATGGAACAAACTTGCACCAGGTTTGGGATGCTAAAATGATCGATGACTATGGTATGAGCTTTACCGAGCTTAGGGCTTCGCTCCCTCAAATCTCCAATAACCAAAAAAAGGCAATGCAAGAAGGTTCGCTTTTAGATTGGGTAGAAGAATCGCATCTGCTTGCCGATGAGGTCTATGAATCTGTTGAGGTGGGCGAAAAACTATACTATCGCTATGGTTATGTTTGGTGGGCAACCGTGGAGGTACAACTTCAAAAAGGAGGCTTACGTTTGGCCAAGGTCCTGAACGAATTGTTCTAGCCTTCAGGCCAGCGGTTTTTACGTGATTTTTTTCTCATAGCATTTCAAAATTATTTTTGGCACGCGATTTGTCTTGTAGTATTTGAATTTGTGCATGCGTACATTAGTATGGCTTACCAACATAATAAAGACAGTGCCAAATTTATCGCTATAGGTAATAAAAATCGGTTCCCACAACCGATTTTTTTGTTTCTACCCACCGAACCCCAAAATAGTAACCAGTATAAGTTTCAGTGAATTACCCTAAAGGTCAAATTGATGCGTTCGCCAACGGGTCTTGTGGTTTTTGCAATTTGGTGTTGCCAAAAATGTTGCGTTGCGCCCTGCATCAACAAGAGACTGCCATGTGCCAGTAATAACTTATGTTTTTTGTCCTTGTCCTTTTTGTGCCTTAAGTGAAAAAAACGTTCTTCCCCTAGGGTAATTGAGGCGATTACGGGATTGGGCCCCAGCTCTTTTTCATCGTCGGCATGCCAGCCGTTACTATCTTTTCCAGTACGGTACAAATTTAAGAGACAGGTCGTAAAATGAACATGGGCAATCGTTTCTATTTTGGTTTTTAATTGCAATAGTTCTTTGGTAAACTTATGGGGCTTCATGGTGATGTTCGAATAGGAGTATGGCTTTTCATTATTACCGAACAATGCGGTTAGCCGAGGTTGGGCATATGTTTTACCGAACACGGTAATATCATCTTGTTGCCAGGGCACGGAACATTTAAAATGTTGAAAATATTGGGTGGCCAATGCTGGCGAAATAAAATTCTTGTAGTAGCATATATCACTATCCGGCAGATTTAATGCTATTCCCGTGACGTTTGCCTGTTTCATTACGCCAAAATAGTCTTAAGCTGATTTCTGTATTCTGAAGGATTTTGACCGGTAAATGCCTTGAACTGCTTGTTAAAATGTGAAAAATTGTTGAAGCCGCTTTCAAAACAGACTTCCGTAATGCTCATAGGTTTTTCCGCCAATAATTTTGAAGCATGTACCAAACGATATTCATTAACGAACTGTACGAAAGTCTTATTGGTGATTTTTTTAAAATACCTACAGAACGAAGGTATAGTCATGCTACTTAGATCGGCGATTTCTTCCAACGTAATTTCTTCTCTAAAATTGCTTTTTACATGGTTGAAAACCATATTGATACGGTCATTATCCTTTACTTCGGCTTCCATAGAAAAACCTTCGGCATTAAGTATTTTGAATTCTTCTGATTTGGCCAATTCGTTCAAAATATTTAAGATGGACAACAGGCGTTGAAAATCACTCTGATATTCTAGAATTTCCATTTTTTCGCCAATTTTGTTTTTGGTTTTACCGTGAAACGATATGCCTCCTTTAGCCATCTCGAATAGGCCCTGAATTTTTTTCATTTCCGGAATATTGAAAAAGTCATTTCCCAAAAAATCCCCCTTCATCTGAATTACAGTTTCACTTTCGTTGCCAGTGAGCTTATCGGTAAAACCGCAATGTGGCAGATTGCTGCCAATAAGAATCAGGTCACCTTTCGAAAAATAAGATACGTGGCTTCCGATTTGCCGCTTGCCCGATCCACCTTTAACATATACCAGCTCTATTTCGGGGTGATAGTGCCAAGCCCCGTTTTTGTCGTTTTTGTTTTCTGAAAACTTCTGATAGGTGAACGAATGCCCGAAATTAGGTTCAATTGCTTCAAATGCAGGTTTTTGTTTTTGCATAGCTGTAGGTTTTTATATTCAAAGTTAATCTAGGTTGAAGCATCTATTCTCCACAAAATTAACCTAAACCTATGCAAAATTACCATTTTTTAATATAAACCGTAAACTGGTAGTTAAGATAGCATATAAATTGGAAAAATTAGAGGTAGTAAGACCTGGCAAACCGACCTAAGTTTGTACTATAATTTTTTATTAACCATTAAAAAGAAAAAACATGAAAAAAGTAATAAGAACAGTCGCTATGTTGGCTTTAATGTTCACCACAGCAAATAGTATCGCAAACAACCCCAAATTAATTGTTGACGGGGCAAATAGGAGTATGACAATCAGTTTAGAGGCAGATTCAGACGTACAGTCGATAAGCATCGTTGATGTTGATGGAAATGTTATTTATTCTGAAAATGTTAAGGAAGCATCAGCATATTCTAAAAGATTCAATTTGGTTGCGCTGAAAGATGGTGTCTACACCCTTACAGCTAAAAGTAACCAAAAGGAGATTGCGTATGACGTAAAGATCGAGAAGTCTGATCTACAGATTATTGAGAAAAAAGAACTTTCAAAACCTGTGTTTAGCAGAGTTAACGACAAAGTTCTTTTGAACTTTTTAAACCTTGACCGAGAAGATGTTACCGTTAGAATATCTGACACTAACGATAGAATAGTTTATGAGGATACCCTTAAGAACGTTGCCATTGTTGAGAAGTCTTTTAATTTTGAAAAGGCATTTGAAGATAACTACACGATTACGGTAAAAAGGGGCAATAGCTCGTATAGTGAGTCGGTAGAAGTAAAATAGTTGTTTTAAGTTGAGTTGATTTTGGCCCCGTGAGAGTTAGTAC
>JBATIN010000068.1:0-2986 GCA_049667765.1 Flavobacteriaceae bacterium | reverse complement strand
GGATTATACCAAGCGTACCAGTATCAATTTTATAGGTGTACGAAAAGAGCGTGGTGAAGAAGCCGATGCCAATTTCTACGATATTGAAAACTTCACTTTTAATTATTCGTACAATGAAACCGATCACCGCGATTTTGAGGTGGCCAGTTTACAAGATCAAAATGTAAATACGGGCTTTGTCTACAATCATGGTTTCAAACCAGTAGAAGTAGCACCATTTGCAAAAAAAGATTCACTTTTTACGGGTCAATACTGGAAATGGCTGAAAGAATTGAATCTGAGTCTTTTGCCCACTACGGTTTCGGTGAACTCGAATATCAATCGTCAATTCAATAAACAACGCTTTAGAGATGTGGTCGAAGAAGGGGTTGATCGCTTGGCTTTGCCCGAATTGCAACAACGAAATTATCAGTTCAACTGGCAATATGCAATCAATTATAGTTTGACCAAATCGTTGCGCTTGAACCTTACCGCCAGTAATAATAATATTGTACGTAATTATTTGGATGACCCCGACTATTTAGGAAATCAGAGTATATTGAAAGAGCTTGACCTTTGGGACGGTTTCTTCGATATTGGCGTACCCAACCGCCATGCGCAACAGATGGAATTGAATTATGAATTGCCATTTGCAAAGATTCCGGCTTTGGATTTTATCAGTGCCCAGTACAGTTATATGAGCAATTTTGATTGGCAACGTGGTGGCGATGCCTTGAATTTGGCCGTTGCCGATCAGCTTAATCCTAACCCTGACACAGATAATCCATTGATTCCGGTGTCGATCAATACGGTGCAGAACTCCAATACGCATAACTTGACCGCCTCTATGAGTATGCAGAAATTCTACGATTTATTAGGCCTTAAAAAGACTACTGGGCGAACCGCGGCCAAAACTGCACCGGTACGCAAAGACAAGGCAGGCAACCCCGTAAAGGGCCAAGAAAATTCCAACAACAAAACAAGTGGGCTTTTCAATACCACGGTCGATGTCTTGACCATGATAAAACGCTTGAACTTGAACTATAGTGAAAGCAATGGTACGGTTTTACCGGGCTATACCCAATCTGTTGGTTTTGTGGGCACCACTCGGCCTTCTTTAGGCTTCGTTTTCGGTAGTCAGTCCGACATTCGTTTCGAGGCCGCCCGTAGAGGGTGGTTGACCGATTTTCCTGATTTTAACGAACAATTTGCAAAAAGTACCAATAAGCAATTGAACATAACTGCAACGGCACAACCGACCCAAGATCTTACGATCGATCTGGCCGCTGACCGACAATACTCCAATAGCTATCAAGAGAATTTTGATGTAAGGTACGATAACGATGTAAACCCATTTTATAATGTGTTGCTTGGCAATAATTACGGTAATTTCAGCATTTCTACCATTATGATCGGTACCGTTTTTGGTAAAAGTGACGAGTTTACCTCGGCAACTTTTGAGCAGTTTAAGGAAAACAGGGTCATCGTTGCCAACCGCTTGGCTGCCGATAGAGGAGAAACGCCCAACGTCAGTGGTGATTTTCCAACTGGTTACGGAAAGACCCAACAAGATGTGTTGTTACCGGCCTTTTTTGCAGCTTATACAGGGCAAGATGCCAATCGGGTGAATTTAGATGTCTTCCGAAAAGTGCCTATTCCGAACTGGAACATCAAGTACACAGGGTTGATGCGAAACAAATGGTTCAAGCAGAAATTCAAGCGCTTTTCAGTAAGTCATGGGTATCGTGCTGGCTATAGCGTCAATTCATTTCAAACCAATTTAGAACGGTCACAATTGCTTTCCGATGGATTCAATCCCGTTGATGAGAACGGTGATTTTTTACCCGAACTCATTTTGAACAACGTTAACCTTTTTGACGGGTTTAACCCTTTGGTAAAGGTCGATTTTGAGATGAAGAACTCCGTTAGCGTATCCGCTGAGGTACGAACAGATCGTGCACTCTCGTTAAGTTTCGACAACAGTTTAATGACAGAGATCAACGGTAAGGAGTATACCGTAGGTTTAGGCTATCGTGTTAAAGATGTTCAGTTCGTAACCAATATAGGCGGAAATAAAACGCGCTTAAAAGGAGACCTTAACCTTAAGGCCGATGTATCGCTTCGCGACAACATTACCATCATCCGCAATTTAGATATTGACAACAATTTAATAACCTCAGGTCAGAATCTTCTGTCTATTAAGTTCTCTGCCGAATATGCCTTGAGCAAGAATTTAGCGGCATTGTTCTTTTATGACCATTCGTTCTCACAATTCGCCGTTTCTACGGCATTTCCGCAAACCACAATTAATTCTGGGTTTACTTTGCGTTACAATTTCGGCAACTAGGTTTTTCGCTGAGCCTTGTTCAAGCCTAAATAAGAATTTAATTTTACTAAAGAGTTAGCATGTTAAGGTATAGGTTGGGTCCGTCCAATATCTTGCACTTATTTTTTTTTGAATTCCCCTAAAGAATCAATTACATTTGCTCCACTAATAAAATTTCAAGCAATGAACATACCCTCAGAATTAAAATATACCAAAGATCACGAATGGATCCGAATTAATGGCGATGTGGCCACAGTAGGCATTACCGATTTTGCCCAGGGCGAATTAGGAGATATCGTTTATGTGGAAGTTGAAACCCTTGATGAGACATTGGAACAAGAAGAAGTTTTTGGTACGGTAGAGGCCGTGAAGACCGTTTCAGATTTATTTGTGCCCTTAAGTGGTGAGATTATTGAATTTAACGAAGCCCTAGAAAGCGAGCCTGAAAAAGTGAACGCCGATCCCTATGGTGAAGGATGGATGGTAAAAATAAAGATGAGCGATGCGAGTCAAATTGATACATTGCTTAGCGCTGATGACTACAAAGCGCTGATTGGTGCCTAAAAAATATTTTTTTAGGATTGCCTTTATCTGTTGGATGTTGTTCGTAATATGGTCTAGCTTATTTTCATTCAAGGATTCGGATCTGCCTAAGTTTGAAATTCCGAACCTTGATAAGGC
>JBATIN010000067.1:0-10933 GCA_049667765.1 Flavobacteriaceae bacterium | reverse complement strand
CCCTTGCAAAACTCAGGTAAAATTCAACCCGGACAACGAGTCAATATCAAACTTCAAAATTATCCTGAAACGGAATTTGGTATGCTAAACGGAAAAGTTAAAAGTATCTCTCAAACCCCTGATAGTGATGGTTTCTATTTGGTTGACGTATCCTTGCCCAAAACACTGATTACGAGTTACAACAAAGAAATAGAATTTAAGCAAGAAATGAGAGGTACGGCCGAAATCATTACTGAGGACTTGAGGTTATTAGAAAGGTTTTTCTATCAATTCAAGCAGTTATTAGACAAATAGTAAACTATTTTTAATAATAACATCTAGTTTCTTCCAATCGAAAGACGCAATAATTTTACCATGTTATTTGCTTTGATCTGGGATTACACTATTTTGTAAAGAAAAAACACATTTTTCAAAATCGTTAATCAAACCATTTTAAAAGCAAGTATATTCTAATAAAATAGAGGTTGGGTCAAAAACAATAGCTTTCGAAATTATTTGAACATGGTAATGAAAAAATATTTCAATCTCCAATTTAGCCAATAAAAAATGCCTAATAATATCAACGTATGCCAAATCCAACTGAACTTGTTTTAGGTAAGAATAGTAGTCATAATTATATGTGAGTAAGGTATACATAATAATGAGTCCATGAAATAAAATTTATTTAGGACAAGAAGATTGTACTTTTCTAAAAATCCAAATAAGAAATCTCAGCATTTTCATTCTCCTTTAGAAAGCTCTGTAAGACAGCAAGGTTTCCATTCGTGTAAAAAATAGAGTAACCTTTTTTATTAGAATCGTTCAGTAAGCCATTTTGTTGTAAGATGGCTTTTGTCTGCCTTGCCACGGCCTCGCCCGAATCAATGATCTTCACATTTTCAGGAAGCATGGTTTTCAGCACTGGTATCAAATAAGGGTAATGGGTACAGCCCAGCACCAGATAATCGATATCGGCATCCAACATGGGCTTTAGGTGTTTCTTAAGTAATTTTTTGGTCTCGATGGTATCGATTTTTCCTGCTTCAATTAATGGCACCAACCCAGTTCCTTCTTGTTCTATAATCCGAATACCAATGGCATGGTTTTCAGAAGTGCTGTGAAAAAGGCTGCTCGACAAGGTACCTTTGGTCGCCAAAATACCAACCGTCTTAGAACTTGATCTTAGGGCGGCGGGTTTTATCGCAGGCTCTATGCCAATAAAAGGAATATTATAATTCTTTCTTAGATAATCGATTGCATTCGTCGTTGCCGTATTACAGGCCACAACAATGATCTTACATCCCTGGGCAACTAAATAATCAGTATTCTTTATGCTCAGGTGAAGTATTTCATCCTTTGATTTTTCGCCATACGGTGCATTGGCACTATCGGCAAGATAGATGGTATCCTCATGGGGGAGCAAGACTTGAATTTCTTTCCAGACCGAGGTACCCCCTACTCCTGAATCAAAAATACCAATCGGATGCTCGTTCATTTTCTTGGATAACATTATTCTAAAACCTCGGCAAGCGGTTTTCCAGTAGTACCATTGGGGAAAGCAATGCCCAACAACGAGGCTATGGTGGGGGCGATATCGGGTATTTCGGTGCGTTTTACGGTACTACCATTTTTAATGCCCTTGCCGTAAAACAAAAGCGGTGAATGTGTATCGTAAATATATGGCGAACCATGTGTCGACCCGGTATTTGAATACTTGATAAATGCCGGACTTAAAACAAATAGAACATCGCCAGAACGCTTTTGGTTAAAACCGTTCTGCAAAATGTAGGGAATTCCTTCGGTATATTCATTTTGCCACATCTGATTGGCGGTATGGACTCTTTCAATATTTTCATATGTCAAAAGTTCTTCGGCCAAGAGTTCTTGTACCTCGGCTACTTCCATATCTAAATTCTTAATGATATCATGATCGAAGAACAGTTGATAATTTGAAATATCCTTTATTAGGTCGACAGTACCGAACTTATAGTTTAAAAACTCATTTAATTTTGCTGTCATTTCCTCATCGTTAAAATACCCTGCAGGTATTTTTTGATCTTTTAAATATGCAGGAACGTCAATGGCGGCATGATCCGCGGTCAAAAAAACGGTATATTCATCTTTGCCCACTTTCTTGTCTAAAGCACTGAACAAGCGTTTAAGGTCTTCATCTAATCGTAAGTACACGTCTTGCACCTCTTTTGAATTTACCCCATATTTATGGCCTACATAATCGGTACTTGAATAACTAATGGCTAAAAAATCGGTGATTAAATCCTCTCCCAATGCTTCGCCCTCTAAGGCGGCCAAAGCAAAATCTGTAGTTAAACTATTACCGTAAGGTGTTGCTTTGAGCATATCATATTTACCGTTGGTATCCCATAATTGTACTAGATTATGGGGGAAGGTCGGCATGGTTTCCCCTTCGAACAGACCTTCATAAATATTGTTGTCAAGTCCGCTTTCTAAATAGCTGTTTATGTCTTTTAAGGTGGTCCATGATTTCTTATACTGTTCTATTTTGTTCGAGGCATTAAACTCGCTTACCCAAGTTGGTAGATCAGACCTATAAAAAGAACTGGTAATCCATTTTCCTTCATTTTCACCATGAAACCAATATGCGGCATTGGCAGTATGACCTCCTGGCAGTACCGCTCCCCTATCTTTCAAGGCAATGGCAATGGTCTTTCCGCGCATTTGGGTATGTAACCTTAATTGGTCGGTAATGGTGGTAACGTTCATGCGATGCGGCGACATTTTACCGGCATCCGACAATGTACCCACAGAGGTATAGGTGCTATCGGCGACACAGTATACCGATTTACTTGATGCCTTATCGTACCAATCGTTGCCAATAATACCATGTATGGACGGTGTAGTGCCGGTATATACCGAGGCATGACCCGGGCCCGTACTGGTAGGGGCATAATTAAAATGATTGTTCTTACAATTAAACCCGTCGTTGACCAAACGTTTGAAACCATCATCATTATAATGGTTCCAGAACCGGGTGATGTAATCATAACGCATTTGATCGACCACGATACCAACAACCAACTTGGGTTTCACGTTGAGGGTATTAGCATGTTTAGTATCAGATTTTTTTTGGCCAAAGGCAATATTGACCGAAGCTAATAGGCAAATGCCCAAACTAAAATAGGTCAGATTTTTCTTGTTCATTTCTTTTTTCTTGAAGGCACAAAAATATAGAAATAATATCTTTAAACTTTAAAGGAAGGCTAAAAGACATTCATTATTACTATTTTTACTTTCAGAAAAATATCTTTAGTGCATGAATTACTTTGCTTCGATCGGTGCCTATGCCATTATGGTTCGAGAGGTTTTTAAAAAACCGACGAAATGGAGAATAATGAAGGCACTTATCTTAAAGGAAATCGATGAGCTCATTTTTGGATCTTTGGGCATAATCATCTTTATCTCGTTCTTTATAGGTGCAGTTGTGGCCATACAAACGGCCTTAAACCTAACGAACCCTATAATCCCCAGAAACCTAATCGGATTCGCCACTAGGCAGTCGGTCATTTTAGAATTCGCCCCTACTTTTGTTTCTATTATTATGGCAGGTAAGGTAGGCTCGTACATTACTTCTAGTATTGGCACCATGCGTGTTACCGAACAAATCGATGCCTTGGAAGTTATGGGAGTGAACTCGTTGAACTATTTGGTTTTTCCAAAAATCATTGCCATGTTGTTCTACCCTTTCGCCATTGCCATATCTATGTATGTTGGGGTGTTCGGTGGATGGCTGGCAGGGGTGTTCGGTGGATTTCTGACCAGTGCAGATTTTGTGGAAGGACTTCAATTAGATTTTATCCCCTTTCATATTGCCTATGCATTTATAAAAACGCTGATTTTTGCATTCGTCATTGCCACCATTCCTTCATACCACGGATTTTACATGAAGGGCGGCGCCTTGGAAGTCGGTAAGGCAAGTACCACCGCATTTGTTTGGACAAGCGTGGTGATCATCATCTTAAATTATATTCTTACACAATTATTATTGGGCTAATGATAGAAGTCAATAACTTACATAAATCATTCGACGAGGCCCATGTGCTAAAGGGAATTTCGACTGTTTTCGAGAAAGGAAAAACGAACCTTATCATCGGTCAAAGCGGGTCGGGCAAAACCGTATTTCTAAAGTGCCTCTTAGGCCTTTTTACCCCTGATCAAGGCACGATTACCTATGATGGTAAAATTTACGCCGAGCTTTCTGGAGACGATCAACGTGACCTTCGTCAAGAAATGGGCATGGTGTTTCAGGGAAGCGCACTATTTGATAGCCTCACGGTAGAGGGCAATGTCATGTTTCCTATGGAAATGTTCACGAAACAGTCAAAATCAGAAATGCAAGATCGTGTCGATTTTGTGCTCAAGCGGGTAAACTTAGTCGATGCGCATCACAAATTCCCTTCCGAAATTTCAGGAGGTATGCAGAAACGTGTGGCCATTGCACGTGCCATTGTCATGAACCCTAAATATCTTTTTTGCGACGAACCGAACTCGGGCCTAGATCCAAAAACGGCAATTTTGATAGACAACCTCATTCAAGAAATTACGGAAGAATATGATATCACCACCGTTATCAACACTCATGATATGAACTCGGTAATGGAAATTGGCAAAAAAATCATTTTTTTAAAAAACGGGTTAAAAGAATGGGAAGGCACTAACAAAGAAATTTTCAAAACAGATAATGAAGCAGTTACCGATTTCGTTTATTCATCTGAACTTTTTAAAAAGGTGCGACAAATGTATATTGAAGAACGAAATTAAGCTCTTGGCTCTTAAAAAGAATATTTTACTGCTACCGCATCAAAAAAATCAATTCTTCACTGTCTCCCTTAATTGTACCGTACTATCGTTCAACCTGATTTTCAGCCAGTCCAATATCTTTTTATTGTCGCTTTCCGCTTTATCCTTGCCGATACTTTCTTGCCATTTTACTTCAAAAATAATCAAGGTGTCCATTTTATTAAAATCGGTTCTCACGGCTTGATCATATTCCAAAGACGCTAGGTTTTCGTAGTTCGCTTTGGCCTCCGCGCTAATGTTATAAAAGGGTATTTGCTTACCAGCGTATTTTTTTAAACGGTTGAGCTCTACCTCCAACAATTTTATTTTGTCATCCTTGCCTAACATAATACTTTTTTGAGATTCGTAGAGTTCGTTTACAAATTTAAACTGGTCCAGCTCTTCTGTATTACCTCCTTGAATAATATGCAATTCGGCATCTTTTAAACGTCTGAAATCTTCATTTTCGTTCTTTTCGGTGTTCCACATCGCTATAATATTCTCTGGTATGACCTCATTGCCCATAAAAACCAATTCAATGATCGGTTTTTTGCCTTTTTTATACTCAATATCAGTAAAATCTTCCATAAATCTACCAGATCCCGAAAATTGATAAGGTGCAACCTTCTTTTCAATAAACACCTTCGCCTGATTTCTGAACAATGATTCTTGAAGTGCCCCCCAAAAGGTTATTCCCGCAGGAATCATTACCAAAATGGCCAATATCGATGCTATTCGCCCAATCAACCTTCGCCGCTGTGAGTTGGCATAGCGTACCATTGGAAACCTCAACAGTTTTATTACCAAAAAAGTGGCCAAAGCAATAAAAATAGTATTGATGGTAAACAGGTAAAGCGCACCCCAAGCATATTCATAATTACCGATTGCCAAGCCGAAACCTACCGTGCACAAGGGTGGCATTAGGGCAGTTGCGATAGCAACCCCAAAAATAACCGAGGCTATGGTTCCTTTTTTCGCCCGTGCGATGACCAAGGCCAAACCTCCGAAAAAGGCGATCAATACATCGCGAATATCAAAGGCGGTGCGCGCCAGTAATTCTGAAGATTCATCCTTTAGTGGAAAAGTATAGAAAAAGAGAAATGCAGTAAGTACACTTAAAATTACCATAACCGCAAAGTTCTTTAGCGAACGTCGCATGGTATCTATATCGTTTATGGCCAACGACATACCAAGACCTAAAATCGGCCCCATTAACGGAGAAATCAACATGGCTCCGATAACCACAGCGGTTGAATTGGCATTCAACCCGACCGAGGCAATAAATATGGAACAAATAAGGATCCATGAGGTGTGGCCCTTAAACGGTATGTCGGCAATAATAGCTTCTTTGGTTGCTTCTTGATCGGTATTCGGCCGTATATCAAGAAGTTCTTTCAAGAATTTTTTGGAGCTCTCCAAAAGTCCTTGAAAATCTTTTTTGACCTCCTCCCTACTTTCTATAGGCTCTTCAGTGGGTGTAATTTGATCTTGGTTTAAATCTTCGCTCATACTTATGCATATTCGTCTCCGAACTTATTTTTTACTTTGTAAAGTACTTGTTTGATATCCTGCTCTTTCGATTTAGGATAGATCAACAGCACTTCTTCTTTATCAACGATAATATAATCGTTTAGACCATCTATTACAACGATCTTTCCCTTTGGGGAGCGAATCATGTTACCTTTTGCATCTTCGCAAATGACCTTGCTGTTGACTACGGCATTATTATTTTCATCTTTATCCAACTTATCATATAACGAACCCCAAGTACCTAGATCATTCCAGTCAAAAGTTGCCGGGAGTACATATATTGATTTTGAAGGCTCTAAAATGGCATAATCAATGGATATATTCTCTGCTTTTGCATAGTTCTCTTTAATGAACCGGCGTTCTGCATTGGTATTATAGCTCGAAAGGCCGGCTTCGAACAATCGATATTGTTCCGGTTGAAAATTCTGAAAAGCTTTAACGATGGTCTTTACGCTCCACATAAAAATACCCGCGTTCCACAGAAAATTTCCCTGTGCCAAAAAGTCTTTTGCCGTTTCGTAATCAGGTTTCTCACGAAATTGATGCACCTTTTTGAGTCCGGTATCGGCATTTTTTTCAAACTCTATATATCCAAATCCCGTATTAGGGAAAGTGGGTTGTATGCCCAAGGTGCAGAGCACCTCTTCTTTTTTACATTTGTCAAAACAAAGGGTAACATCACGTGCAAAGGCATCTTCATCTTCGATCCAATGATCACTAGGGGCCACGATCATAACGCCATCAGGATTCATTTTCTGAATTTTCAACGCAGCATACAGTATACACGGAGCGGTGTTGCGCATGGCAGGCTCCAAAACGACCTGATCTGGTTTTACCAAAGGCAACTGCTCTAGCACCAAATCATTATAACGTTCGTTGGTTAAGATCAATATATTTTCGGTTGGCACAAATTTATTGAGCCGCTTAAAGGTTTTTTGAATCAGCGTATCGCCCGTACCCAACATATCGTGGAATTGTTTCGGGTTTTCGGTGGTACTGATAGGCCAAAATCGGGATCCTACGCCACCGGCCATTAATACAGCATAGTAATTCTTGTTCATCTTCTTTTAATTTACTATTTCTACTTCGGCATTGGGTTGAAAGAGATATACTTTACCGGATCCTACCTCTACACATTCATATCGCTTCACCCGTTTATTGCCTTTTCTAAAGTGCTTTCCATTGTACAGTCTAAAGATGCTTCCATGAGGTACTTCAAAAACGTATGATTTATCTGGATGTTGTATATCGAACTGTTTTAAAACCATCGATAAAACAGCATCGGTATCGCTACTGGCCTTAGGGTTCTTAAAATGTCGCGCCAAAACTGGAAGCACCTTTGACGGAAACACCTCTGGCCTTATAAAAGGAAGCATTAAATACTGAAATGTCTTCTTCCACTCCAACCCATGTGGCTTTATGTGTCTGCCATATTTTTCGAAAGCGACCAAATGGGCAATTTCGTGCACCAAGGTAATCAGAAATCGATATTTATTCAGGGTAGCATTTACGGTAATCTGATGAAGGCCACTGGGCATTTTCCGATAATCGCCGTGCCGTGTAACCCTTTGGTTTACTATTTTTAAATGCACTCCTGTTAGTTTAATTAAATCTATGCAAGGATCCACGGCCCTTTCAGGAAGATACTTTTTAAGGGTTCTATCCATGGTCAATATCAATTAAAGGAAAAAGCGCGCCATCGACCAACACCATTTCGCAATCAAAATTGATACACTTATATTGTTTCATGATATCAATTAAAGGGGATATTTCTTAGTACAAAGTAGTGCATGCCAACAAAAATAGGAATTATACCCTACTTAAATTACTGTAATTGCGTAATTTGTTAAAGAAAACATCTTTTAAAAATGACCCTAATCGTTAGAACAAATTCAGATAACGAAGCTTTTAAGCGCCTTGTTGCACAATTAGATTCAGACCTCGCTGAACGTGATGGCGACGAACATGCTTTTTACGATCAATTCAACAAAATAACGAGCATTAAGCATGCCCTCATCGTATTTGAAGACAATATCGCCGTAGGCTGTGGGGCGATAAAAGACTTTGAAGCAAATGCGATGGAAGTCAAACGTATGTTCGTAATCCCACAGTTTCGAGGCAAGGGGCTGGCCACAAAAATTTTATCGGAACTTGAAGCTTGGGCCAAGGAGCTAACGTACCACAAGTGCGTCTTAGAAACGGGCAAACGACAACCCGAGGCCATTGCTCTTTATAAAAAAAACGGGTATAGGGTTATTCCGAACTACGGTCAATATAAAGGGGTCGAAAATAGCGTCTGCTTTGAAAAGTTATTATCTTAGAGATCTAATCAAGTTTACTCGTGAAAAAATCGATTCTTGCTTTATTCTCAATTATCATTTTAAGCTGTAGCCCAACTATTTTTAAGAAAAAATGGACCGAAGAAATAGCTCCAGAAAGTTATACTACCCGCTTTGAGACGAATAAAGGAAATTTTGACCTTAAGGTCACCCGCAGTCTTTCTCCAAAAGCGGCTGATCGGTTTTATCAATTGGTCAAGCATAGTTATTTTGACGACGTGTTATTTTACAGGGTGAATCCGGGTTTTGTTGTACAATTTGGCTCAAGTGATTCCATTAAAAGACAGGCATGGGACAATGTAAAGGTACCCGATGAGAAAACGGTTCAAAGCAATACAAGGGGTACCTTGAGTTTTGCACGTGGTGGAAAAGACACACGATCCACAGATCTGTTTATCAATTTAGGAGAAAACAGCAGGCTGGACACCCTCTACTATCAAGACGTAACGGGATTTCCCTCTTTTGGCGAAGTGACACAAGGAATGTCCGTCGTAGAATCTTTATATTCAGGATATTCGGATGCAGTAATGCAAGATTTTGAGCTGATGATCCGAGATAGGGACTCGTTTTTGATAAAATATCCCAAACTGGATAAAGTTGAAAAAGCGTATCTTTTGGATTAGTAATTTCAAAAATTTTATTGAATGGGCGTGACACGACTTTTCTTTTTAATATTGACCTTATACCTGCTCCCATTTGGTGTTGATGCCCAGGATACATTCAATCTATGGAAAAACGAAACCAAGCCCTTTTATAAAGAAAACAACCTCATAGAAACCGAGAAAGAAGCATGGGGTACAAAATGTGTTTTAAACATAACCGAACCCACCTTGACCATATATAAGGCCAAGGGCGAAAATTCGGGCAAAGCAGTCGTGGTGGTACCTGGTGGGGGTTACGAAGTAGTTGCCATGTACCACGAAGGGCATGAAGTCGCCGAAGCATTGTCAAAGGCAGGTATTACCGCCGGGGTCTTAAAGTATAGAATACCGCTTACAGAATCTTCGGACCAACCGGAACGGGTTCCTTTGAGCGATTTGAGAAAGGCCCTTAAAACGATGCATTCCAAGGCCAACATATATGGAATAAAAAATAATGAAATCGGAGTTATGGGTTTTTCTGCGGGAAGTCATTTAGCCTCGGTATCAGGTCTCTGGAAAAGTGAAGATGCAGAAGAAAATCCTGCATTCACCGCACTCATTTATGGAGTTACCAATTTGACCGAAGGCAACCAAAGGTGGCTTGAAAACAATCTTTACCATAGAGCCCTTACAGAAGAGGAGGTTGCCAAAAATACCTTACTAAATTTGGTAAACAATGACACGCCTCCCGCTTTTTTGGTGCATTCATATACAGATGACATGTGCGATGTGTCGGAGACTACTTTATATGCTAAAAAGCTGTTTGACCATAACGTTCAGCATGAAATGCACCTGTTCCCAAAAGGCGGGCACGGTTTTGGTATTGGTAAACAAGAGGACGGCACTGACCAGTGGATCGGTCTTTTTGTCAAATGGTTGAAATTATATGACTTTTAAGAATTACGGTGTAGAACTTGAAACCTGTAACAATTTTCCGTTGTATAACTTTTGTCCGGTCAAAGCGAATTCCTTAATGTAGGTTGCCATTTCGGTTGCGGAAACAGGTGCTTTGTACCCCGGAAAAGCTTCTTCTAACATTTCAGTCTGTACTGCGCCCAAGGCCAATACATTGAAAGACGGACCTGTTTCTTTAAATTCTTCCGCCCAAAGCTCGGTCAAAGTAATAACCGCGCCTTTACTTGAACTATAGGCCGATAATCCAGGAAACTTCATACTGCCCTGAACCCCTCCCATAGAACTAATGGTTACCACATGGCTGTTTTTAGTCATTTTAGGTAACACTGTTTTCGTGATATTGGCGACCCCAAAAACGTTGACTTCGTAAACTTGTTTAAATTCTTCGTCAGTGGTTTCTAAAAAAGGTTTGTTCAATAATTTACCTGCATTATTGATGAGAATATCCACGGTTGCCCAATGGCTATCCAGAAAATTTTTCAATTTGGTCAAATCGGAAGGTAATGATATATCAAAAGGAAAACAGGTAATGTTTTTATGGTCGATGCCTTCAACAGGCTTGACATTTCTTGATAATGCCAATACCTGATGCCCCGCATTTGCGAAAAGCTTCGCCATTTCATAGCCGATACCACGACTAGCCCCAGTGATGATTACTTTAGCCATTACTTATAGTGTATCATTTTGGTCAATGAATTTGAAATACTAGTGACC
>JBATIN010000066.1:0-8611 GCA_049667765.1 Flavobacteriaceae bacterium | reverse complement strand
CCTATAATCATGCCTTTATCTACCCTTGATTCCCCATTGAGTTCAACCTCGGTACAGGCAGCGAAACTCCATAGCAGTATACCATAACAATACAATATTCGAAATGTCGGTTTGGTCGGTAACATCGAAGTTTATCTTACATGCAAGATACAGAAAAAGCCCTAAAAATCAATTTAGGGCTTTACTATTTCAATTAATTTATTATTTATTCGGTACCTCGACTGTCTTTTGGGTTATGACACCCATCACACGCTTGGGTATCTTGTTGAACTACAACTACATCTGTACTATCACCACTAGTGTTAGTATCAACACTTGTAAAAAGGCCTGCACTCATCAATACTACTGCGAAAATCGCTACTGTTTTTTTCATGATCATAAAAATTTTAGGGGTTATTTTTTTGTTTTTGTTCTACAGCTAAACTACTCAGAAGAACCCGGCCGGTAGGGCAATTGAAGAAGATGTGAGTGAGTAGGGGTATTTTAGGAGTATTGAAAGCAGTTTTGAAAGAATTTGATCAATTATAAGTGGAAATCGACTTTTTTGACAACATTTTTTTCAGATCTTCGATGTTGCCGCTATACCCTTTTGAAAAAGGAAGTTGTTTGCGTACGTCTCTCAGCGAACAAATGTTCTTACCATAATTGATGCGCGATATATAATCGGTATTGACTATATAACTTTGATGGATCCTTACAAAGTTTTTGGGCAATTGGTCCTCGAACGTTTTTAAGGTCTTAAAGGCATTGTTGACCGTGCCGTCTTTCATGATGAACTCCGTAGTATTGTTATCGGCCTTTAAATAAAGAATGTCGTTGGTGTCTAGATATTGAAAGTCACTATACGATTTTAGGCAGAGCGTATTGGGTTCGATTTTTTTAGGCATGTGCTTTTTAAGTCGCAGTATAGATTTTCGGATGTCGAACTCATTATAGGGTTGTAACCAATAATCGAAAAAACCATTTTTAATGGCATCATACGCGTAGGCCTTGGTTTTTGAAATACCGATAATAAGGGGCAGGTCATTGATGTAGAGATGAAGCTCGATGACCATTTGAAAATATTCGGCGGCATTTTCATTGAGATTGATGATCAAGACATCGGGCAAATGTTTTAAAATGGCGTTCATACCCTCCGTGGAGTCCCGTGATACCGACTTACACATAAAGTCGCCATACACCTCCAAAAAATGACCTAGCTGTAGGTTTGAAGTGGCATCAGAATCTATAATGGTATAGGAATATTCCAAATCCTTAAAATATATACTGCAAAATAGCGATAGTACCTGAATTGTGATCGAAGTAAAACCTTGTAAAAACTAAGGTTATTGTCTTAATCGTCTGAAAATGAAGAAAAATGAAAGAAAAAACCTGCAAATAAAGAACTTTTATTGCATATTAGTGGATTGGTGCTGCCTGAAAGGCACCAATGTCCGGTAAGGTCGCTCTGTCGATTCCTAGAATATCGAAGGGTATAAGTACAGCAGCCGATTGGTTTGCCTTCGCCTTTGCGGCAGATGCCGCTCCAATACGCAGGTCATTCGTTTTGGCATTCCAGAAATCTGTATTTGCATTAAGTATCATCTGTTCGTACAATGCAATGTCATTAAAATCGTACAAAACGTTTTCATCGGTTCCATTTCCCCCTTGAAATTTTAATAGACAATATGAAAAGAAGAAGTTGAACTCGTTACTTTCGTTAGTTCGCAATAGTACCTCATGTGCCATATTTCCATCAATGATACAATTCACGAATTTAGCCTGTACCAGATCATAGGAGGCACTGCTATTATAATTATCGATTTCCAAAGCCGCCCCTGAGCGATACCCGTTCGGCCAGTAGTTCGCGATCGTTGAATGTGTGAAAGAATAATTGCCGCCTAGGTTACAATATAACGAACTGTTTCCGGCCGTGCCGAAGACACAGTTTTCTCCTTCGATTGAAGCAGTACGCCCCCATAGGTTTATTGTGGCACTATTATATATTTGGGTATTTTTCAAGGTTAGGGCAGGGGACTGCTCTGTTCCATCGCCTTCTATTAAAAGCCCGATAGTCGCATTTTTTACTGTCAGGTGGTCTATGGTATTGTTCATACTACCTTTTGAAATCCATAGCGAGCCCCATTGGCCTGCTATATTCTCAAAGCCGGGCTCTAAGCGATCACCCTCGAATACAATTTCGTTTTCCATAAGCTTTTGGTCTTCGCTTAGCGCTCCGTTAATTCTTATGGAGCTGTTTTCAGAAACATAGATGCCTGAATTTTTATGGAAATGGATTCGACCTCCCGCTTCGATCTGCAATTGTTTTCCTCGCGGAACGGCTGCATACCCATAAATAACATAAGGTTTCTCGTTTGTCATCATCAACTGGTCATCGGGTAGATAGAACCCTTCGGTGCGTATTTCATTTCCGGCGTCATCTATACCCACTTGGATAGTTTCAGGGGTTCCGTCTGGCATAGTACTAGGAAATAGAAAAACAGCATCCTTTACCAAGGTTACCAAGGCGACTTCTTGAAAATTATCCCCTGAATCAAATTGAATGGCATCGGTATACAAAAAGGAAGTCTGATTCGTTGCGGCTATGTCAAAAGTGGTTTCAACTAAAATAAAAATGCTGTCTTGGGCGAAAATGGGAATGTTCGTAAAGGATTTTCCGGCAACACCATCTACATTGAGTCGGTAATTGCTATTCTCGCCACCGCCTAATCGAATTGATGGTATTTCCACATCGTCACGGGTACGGTTATAGACTTTTAAAGTGTAGGTACTACTGCCAATATTGGTAAAAACGGTATCGAGAAAAACGGTGTCTCGAGAGAACTCAAGATGGCCGGCACTTGGGGCGTAGGCTAGGTCTTTTCGGCAAGAGCTGCCAAGAATCGCCAACCCTAACATAAATGTCAAGGCTAATAAAGAATAAAAATTAGATTTAAAGTTCAAGACCGATAGCTTATTCCCTCGCCGTAAAAATACTCTTAATATCTTCTGAGATCCGTATAGGTTTATAGGTCTCCGCATTTAAAAGGCACCATTCGGTACTGGAACGCAATAAAAGCTGTTTTGTTTTATGGTTGTACATTTCTACTACCCTTACCGAGGTGGCCCCTTTGCTTTTTTCAATATACGTTATTACTTGAATGGTGTCGCCTAATATTGCGGCGCCTTTATAAGAAATATGATGGTTCATTACTACCCAAACAACTCTGGCCTGCATTTCTGGGGGAGCGTATGATTGCCAATGTTCTTTGGAAATATCTTGGATCCATTGAACGTAGCGCACATTATTGACATGATTGAGGTCATCAAGATCGTCTTCGCCAACCGTTAAAAGATTCTCAAAAGGCTTCAAGGGCTATTTTTTAAAGATTTTGACTTCAAAAAGCTTATCCCAATCTTTTCCGGTCACAAAAAAGGTCTTTCGCTCAGGGTGATAGGCGATGCCGTTCAATACATTGTCCTTAGGGTCCCATTTATCGGTCTTCGTTACTTTTTGATCTAACCCGCTAAAATTTATGACTCCTTCGATCGCTCCGCTTTGGGCATCTATTATCATGGCGCTAGGTCTTTGGTATACGTTGGCATATAATTTTCCATCCACATATTCCATTTCGTTGACCTTGTCATTTATCGATTTATTGGTTACGGTCTGAATATGACCTTCTTCAATTAGTGTTTCAGGATTCAAAAACCATATTTTTTCCGTGCCGTCACTTTTAAATAGTTTTTTGCCGTCGTTGGCCAAGCCCCAGCCTTCACGACTTTCGCCATATTGAAAGCTGTCGGTCTTTTTGAATCCCTTTAGATCATACACATAACCCACGCCACTTTGCCAAGTGAGCTGATATATTTTTCCATTCAAAATAGTTAGGCCTTCTCCGAAAATGGTATTGTCCAAGTCTATTTGCTGCAAGACTTCCCCTGATTTATAATCTACTTTTCGCAATGAAGACCTTTCTCTTTTTCCAGTACTCTCATATAAGGTGTCATTATGAAATTCAAGACCTTGGGTGTAAGCTCGATTGTCATGCGGATATTCGTTTATGATTTCGTAGGTGTATATATCTGGCGCTTTGGAAGCCAATACTTTTATGTCGTGCGTAATTTCTGTAGTTCCATCTTCATAGGCAACCTGTGCCTTAAGCACTTTATTACCAAGCGTGGGAATATCTAAATTGACTTTACCGTTTGTTTCCGGCAAATTTATTCCGTCAATAGAATACGTAACATCACTGATTTCTTTACTCGAAACATTTTTAATGGAAACTGAAATGCTTTCATTTTGTTTGAATTGGTTTCCCTCGGTCTGCAGTTCAAAAAGCAGGGATTTTTCATTGTCTCCACAGGCCAAAAAGAACAAAAGCATGGAGTTTAATAACAAGAATTTTGTAAGATTCATAGTATAAATGATATTCGTTCTTAATAACAGTGAGGTTTTACTACACCCAGAAAAATCAAATATATAAGGCGTGTAAAGCACTACGCTTTGCGTATTTTGGGCAAGTTAATTCATAAAATTAAGATTGTAAAATATTGCAAGAATTTTAAAAGGTCGTATATTTGCAGTTGGCAAGTCCTACACGACCAGCTCCTGTAGAATCCCCCAGGGTGGGAACGCAGCAAGGGTATACGGTCGTAGCGGTGCGATGTAGGTAGCTTGCCTTTTTTTTATGCCTTCTATTTTCCTATGGCCTTTTTCATGACAATCGTAATTTTCGTTAATTTGTAGGTCACATGCAGCGAAAGGTTATACTTATTACAGGCGGATCATCAGGAATCGGGAAATCGATCGGAATATTTCTTCAATCGAAAGGATTTACGGTGTACGGAACAACACGTAATCTAGACAAAAATACCAAATTTGATTTTTTTAAACTTTTACAACTCGATGTTAGAAATCCGTTTTCGATTGGCAAAGCCGTTTCACAATTAATTTTAAAGGAAGGACGATTAGATGTATTGATCAACAATGCCGGTATCGGTATTACGGGGCCAATCGAAGAAACTCCTCATGAAGAAATTCTAAAAACTTTCGATACGAATTTTCATGGCCCATTGCATATGATCAAAGCAGTATTGCCTCAAATGCGCAAACAAAATGCCGGTTTGATTATCAATATAACCTCCATTGCCGGGTATATGGGTTTACCGTATCGCGGAATCTATTCTGCATCAAAAGGAGCTTTGGGCTTGGCTACAGAGGCCATTCGAATGGAAACGAAAGATTTTGGAATACACATGACCACTTTGGCCCCCGGCGATTTTGCCACCAATATTGCAGCAGGCCGTTATCACGCACCCATTGAAGGCAGTTCTCCTTACCAACATGCCTACGCGAAAACTCTTGACATGATAAATGAGGATGTGAATAGTGCGGGGGATCCTATTTCGGTGGCGAAGAAAATACACGAAATTATCAACACTGCTCAGCCTAAGGTTCATTATAAGGTAGGGACGTTTTTACAGCGGTTCTCACTTAGTTTAAAAAATATGCTGCCCGATAAAATCTATGAGAAACTATTGTTGAACCATTATAAATTGTAATTTACAGGCTTCGAAAATTGGATGATTAAAGGCCAAAAGTTTTAACCAAAATAAGTAAAGATGAAATTTTTTATAGATACAGCCAACTTAGATCAAATTCGTGAAGCACAGGCCCTTGGGGTTTTAGATGGGGTGACCACGAACCCTTCGTTAATGGCGAAAGAAGGAATTACTGGTAGAAATAATATACTTAAGCATTATGTCGAAATCTGTAATATTGTAGACGGTGATGTTTCGGCAGAGGTGATTGCCACAGACTTGGCGGGCATGATAAAAGAAGGTGAAGAACTGGCCGAACTTCATGAACAGATCGTGGTAAAGGTACCTATGATCAAAGATGGAGTTAAGGCATTAAAGTATTTTAGTGATAAAGGCATTCGCACCAATTGCACCTTGGTTTTTTCTCCGGGGCAAGCCCTTTTGGCCGCCAAAGCAGGTGCGACCTATGTTTCGCCTTTTATTGGGCGATTAGACGACATTTCTACCGACGGCTTGAACTTGATTGCAGAAATTCGACACATTTATGATAACTATGCGTTTGAAACACAAATATTGGCTGCTTCGATTCGTCATACCATGCATGTTATCGACTGTGCGAAATTAGGTGCAGATGTCATGACCGGGCCTTTATCTTCCATAGAAGGCTTACTTAAACATCCTTTGACCGATATTGGGCTTGAGAAGTTTTTGGCAGACTATAAAAAAGGGAATTAGAAATAGATTTCCGATAACTTATTTAAAATTACGTACCCTGAAGAACAACTGTTTTTCAGGGTTTCTTTTTTAGAATGAGGAGTATAAGGTTGCAAAGCCATCCACTATTTTGGCATCTTCGGTAATGATACATTTGTTTAAGGGATAAATTACCAAGGCCTTACGGAGTTCTTCAAAATTATCGGACCGGAATTGCAATGATGCGTCGAGTCCGGAAGTCTCTAATATTCCTTTCCAACTTGCTTCATCGGTCTTAAAACTTATTCCGACAAAATGGTATTCAGGTTTCGATTTTGTCAGTTCACTTACACGCTTACTAATATCGTTGAAATGTTTTTTCTCCGTTCCCGACCAAAAGTAGAATACCGTTTTGCCTTTTTTTGCGATATCGTTCATTGATACATGATCCCCAGCGAAATTAATCACCTGCAAATCAGGTATGTTTTTGTTGGGCTGAATGTTGTTAATACCGTAATAAAGTTCGTCAATTTCTTTTATGTGTCGATTGTTGCCCGAAAGGTTATGAAACTCATCAATGAAAACCTGATTGTTTTCCTCTTTGTCTTTGGCCCAGAGCAGATAGGAGAAGGCAACGTTTCGCAACAAGTTGTCCTTTAGTTCTTTTTCTTGAACCAGACTGTCGATCAGCTTCATGCGATGGCGATTAAAATGAAGCTGGTTTTTGGCCATTTTGGCGTCGGCAGTGCATTCATGTCTACAACCGGTATAGGTCAAATTCTCTATATGTGACCTCATAAAATTGTAATAAGGTCTTAGATAGTTGAGATTTTGCTCATTATAGCTCAAATCTTTACGGTAGTCGTAAAAATTGGATGGCAATTCATGTATCGATGGCTCACGACTACGTTGTTTGTGTTCGTACGGATAGCGTTCTTTGTAATTATAATAAGTGTAATTTATGCTGGCTTTGGCCAAAGCTTTTGCTTCCCCCGATAGTTCTATATCAGCGGTGAACTCCTCAAAAGCTGATAACTTCAGGTTTTTTAGAGAATCGATACGCTTCTTAAAATCTTCAGGTTCCATTTCGTAATACTTCGAGTATATGTCACGAACCTCAACTTCGTCGGTAAGAAAAAGGTCAAGCAGAAAGTTGTTTATTTCTTCGCCTTTACCTGAAAAAACTAGCGATTCATCAAAATCTATAGTATTTAGGCGCACCATTAAACTGTCGCCTTTTTCTAAATAGACATACTGTAATTCTGGATTGTGGTAAAAATGATATAGACCATTGGCCGCCGTATCAAGATCGAAAGTAAACCGATTATTATCATCTAGTTTGGCAGAATCGATTACGACTTCCCCTTTATATAATACGACATAATCATTTGTAGGATGAACGATTTCACCTGCAAAAAATACGTTGGGAGATTTAGTATCCTCTTTACCGCAACTTACTAAGGCAAAAAGAAATAAGCAAAGTATTTTTTTTATCATAGACGTTTAGCTACTGCATAACGTTCAAAATTAAGAAACACATATAGCTAATGCTGTTAATAGTGCGTTAAAAATAAAGGGGTTACGTTAAAGGTTCTATAACGATTACATGTTTCAAAGATTCTGTTACTTCACTAGAGTATGGGCTTTTATTTCTTTATTTTTGCACGAAATTTAAAAAATCATCTTATGTTATCGGTTTCTAATTTATCGGTTCAATTTGGAAAAAGAGTCTTGTTCGACGAGGTCAATGTCGCCTTTACCCTAGGTAATTGTTATGGGGTAATCGGCGCGAACGGGGCTGGTAAATCTACTTTTCTCAAAATCCTTTCAGGACAACAGGATCCGACCTCAGGCCATGTACATTTAGAACCTGGTAAGCGAATGTCGATCTTGGAACAGAACCACAACGCCCATGATGAGTTTACCGTACTGGAAACCGTAGTAATGGGAAACAAAACATTGTTCTCTATTAAAAAGGAAATCGACGAGCTTTATGCCGATTATAATGATAAAAATGCCGATAGAATAGGAGAACTGCAGGTGCAGTTCGAGGAAATGAACGGATGGAACGCTGATAGTAATGCCGCGGCACTTTTGTCAAACTTGGGTATTGCAGAAGCACTTCACTATACCTTAATGGCCGAAGTAGATTCTAAATTGAAGGTGAGAGTATTATTGGCTCAGGCATTGTTCGGTAGTCCTGATGTGCTTATTATGGATGAACCTACCAACGACCTTGATTATGAGACGATAAGCTGGCTAGAAAACTTTTTGGCCGATTATGAGAATACGGTAATTGTAGTATCGCATGACAGGCACTTTTTAGATGCAGTCTGTACCCATATCGCGGACATCGATTTTGGTAAGATGAACCTATATTCGGGCAATTATACGT
>JBATIN010000065.1:0-1585 GCA_049667765.1 Flavobacteriaceae bacterium | reverse complement strand
CTGGGCGCCTATACCCTCGCTCCCTTTGACGATGCCGGTGGACATATCAATGTACACCAAGGGTATCACTACCATGCCGCTACTGGGTTCGGTACACAAATAGCGCAAGAAGATGGCCATGCCCCTTTGATCGGCTATGCTTTAGATGGTTTTGGAATTTACGAATTATTGGACACCAGTGGCAATGCCCCAACCGACCTGGATACTTTACGTGGCCACTCAGATGATACCAGAGGGTATCACTATCACGTGGATGAGGCCGGAAACAACAATTTTATAAACGGTTTAAAAGGCGCTTACGTCAATTAAAAGAAAAAAAATGAAAAAGCTACTATTCGCATTTGTAATCGGATTGTTTTCCATGGCAAGTTTTGCCCACAATCCGGATGCTTCCACCACCATGTTGGTGGAGAAAGAAAATAACAGTTGGGTGCTGCAGATCACCGCGTCATTGACCGCTTTTCAGCAAGAAATAAGGACCCATTTTGCTGAAACTCCTTATAAAACCCCCGAGGAGTTTCAAAAAATGGTGTTGGAGCATATCAAGAATAATCTTGAGATCAGCTTCAATGATGGCGAGATCATTTCGCTTAGTCAAGGTATGGTAAAGCTTGGCCATGAAACCAAAGTGGTCTATGAGGTACATGGTATTCCTTCGGACATCCAAACGGTTCGTATAAAGAATACCACCTTTAAAGACATCAGTAGAAATCAAAATGCTTTCATGCTTTTTAAGGAAGGATTTACCAAAGAACAATTTATTTTGAATAATGCCAACAACCATGCCATGACATTGGAAGTAAATGGAAACAAGTTTGTGGAAGTTGGCCCAAGCAAAGCAGGTTTTTCTCCTAAATGGTATGTAACCGCCTTGTTGCTAGCAATTGGCGCCTTTGGAACAGTGATGTCATTAAAACTGAAAAAAGATTCCCCAATACGCGTAATCAGGGATTGATACAAAGTAGTAAAACAGGTTAATAATTACATTGAACAAGATGAAACTCACGGTCTTGATCATGTTAATCGACAAAATAGAAGTATAGAAGATTTGAGTTGGTTGGTTTGTTGATGTTGAACGCTTCGTGAGGTATTACGAAGCGTTTTTTTATAAGAAAAAAAGCAACTTTTTTAAAAATCTTCAAAAGCACATAGGATAATACAGATCGAACTTTTAAAATATAACCGGTAACCGTATTGTTCAAACCCACTATTGAATGAACAAAGACGAATTTACCAAGGTCACCAAGTCAAACATTTTATGCCTACAAATGTACGCATTGAGCCAAAGCAATTCTTGATACCGCCAACCGAAACCGTAGATTCATGAACACCTTTAAAAATCGATTGTAAAGGATGTAAAGAGTTACATCTGACCTATAAAAATAAAATCTAAACAGATGAAATTGTTCATCAAAAATATGGTAGGTAAGCGGTCACGAACCGAAGTTTGTGCTTTATTGGAGAAACTCGGCCTACACCCTGTTTCTGCTAAAATCGGCGAGATAGACATTACAGAGACACGTCTTTCTCCGGCAAAATATGGTGCCGTAAAAGATATCTTGAAAAAACATGATTATGAATTGGT
>JBATIN010000064.1:0-5342 GCA_049667765.1 Flavobacteriaceae bacterium | reverse complement strand
AGGCTACCCTGACCGAAATCATTTTGGATACCCTGTGAACAGCATAATTTTATAGTATGAATACTCCGACCTATAATAATATGTATTTCTAATCGGAATATGATGGTACTCCATTTATCAAAATATAAACAAAGGCACGTACTGCTAAAAACGTATCCTTTTCAAAAAGAACTTGTTGATGCGATCGAAATCATTAGGAGAACTGGATTCGTCGATGTCCAACTATCCGTATTGGGCAAGTTGGATGATTTCAATTTGGAGGATAGCAGACAATCGCTTATAAAAAAAGAGAACTTAAAAACGTTTTGGAGGCAAACGCTAGGTTCATCGGCCGAATTTGGCTTTTTTTCTAATCCAGAACTTGGTACGATGTATATTGTTGGCCCATTGATAACGACCTTCCTACACGATGTAGAGGGTACCAAACTAGGTGCTTTGTCATCTGGCCCCTACGGAATTCTTAGAGGTCTGGGCATTGCTGCTGAAAAGGCGAGCGAATATATTAAGTTCTTAGACAAAGGCGGATTTCTTTTAATTTTAAGAGGCTACGATAAAGATTTAAAAAGATTGGGGGACGAACTTTTCTCCCTATCTTAACAATTGAAGGTTAAAATGGATTCTAGTTTTTACACGATAATGGAGATTTAAATGCTCCAAGGCTAGCCTCGAAATTCTATAGTTGTTTCGTTTTGAATGCCTTGTTGGCTTTCCTCGCAGCAGTTGACAAAAAGAGCTAGCTGATCAAAATCATGTAAATTAAAGGATGAAGGTTGCATTTTTGTATAACAAAACTATATAGCCTCATGAAGAATACTGTTAATTACTACAAAAATCAAAAGGAATTTCATGTTTTCGTTGCAAGCACATTTTCAGACTTGCGAAAATTTAGGAAAGAGGAAGACAAAACTTCGTTCAACGAGCTTTTATTGAAAACCCTGCCCCAGGTAAAACGGTACATTAATAAAAGGTTGAATACGGCCCTTTCAAAAAGGAACCTTCCAAGGGGAAAATATAGTCCTGATGATTTCCTCGACGAACTTTTCCTTGTCGTCTATGACCATTTTGAGGATGTACGACAAAAGGAAGACCTGTATCCATGGTTGTTCAAAAAGGCAGATGAATTGTTGGAAAATTCGATATCTGAAGAAGAATTCGATGAATATTTTCTTACGAATATCGATGAGTATTCCAAACCTGAATGGGATGAAATGGAGGAGAAGTTCAGCACCGATGGCGATGGCGACCTTGTTATGATTGATGAGCTTGATGATAGCTCTTATCATAAGAACGATTACGTTTTGAACCATGTTTTTGTTGACGATGACAGTAACGAAATGATTGCCCAAATCGACAAAGAATGGAGTGAGGATAAAATCAGAAAACATGTGGCCATGGTACTGCATTATTTACCATTGGCTACAAGAAGCGTTTATGAATTGGCTACCGAATATCATTTTGAGGTTGCAGAAATCGCCAAAATTCAAAATCAGGAGATAAAAGAAGTACAACGACTTTTGGAAGATGCGCGCCAAAGACTTAAGACCAGTTTCTTGAAGCGGGTCTTGTTCAACTAAAAGGTCTCGCTAGGTAAAATGATGACTTTACTCGATACTAGAGATTTAAATGCTTCGAGGTGGTGTGCCAACTTGTACTCCAAAGTACACAAATCGGTTACGAATAGTCATAATAGCTGGAGATTTAATAAGGATTAGGGAGTTAAAAATTCGGTTTTAAGACATTGAACTATACCTCAATTTCAAGCCCGATCGGGCAATGATCCGATCCCATGACTTCTGACTGGATGTTTACCGATTTTACTTTATCGATCAAAGAACTGCTCAACAAAAAGTAATCGATCCGCCATCCGGTGTTGCGTTCGCGTGCCTTAAACCGATAGCTCCAATAGGTATAGGCAACTTTATCTGGATGCAGATAACGGAAAGAGTCTATAAAACCTGAACCGATAAAATTATCCATCCCATCGATTTCTATTTGGGTGTAACCGGCGGTCTTGTTGTAGTTGGCTTTATCATTTTTAAGGTCAATGGGTCTGTGCGCCACGTTAAAATCGCCGCAGGCAATAACAGGTTTAGTCTTCTCCAGCTTCTTAAGGTATTCTAGAAAATCGGCATCCCATTTTTTTCGGTAGTCCAGACGGTCTAATTGCTGGCCAGAATTGGGCACGTACACATTAACCAGATAAAAGCTATCGTATTCGGCGCATTGGATCCTTCCTTCGGCATCATGTTCCAGAATCCCCATATCATCGGTCAATGTTACAAGCTTCCTATTGCTCAAAAGCGCTACCCCCGAATATCCTTTTTTATCCGCTGAATTATAAAATTTATGATATCCGTCAATGGGGGAGAGGGCCTGTTCTACTTCGTCATGTTGGGCCTTGGTTTCTTGCAGACAAAGTATATCTGGCCCCAGTTTTGCCATAGATTTAAAAAAATCTTTTTTGACGGCGGCACGAATGCCGTTTACGTTCCAAGATACGATACGCATAAGTTTTGTTTTTTGAATATCGAAATTTAAATACTTCGAGGTTTGCCTCGAAATCAAATTTTTTTATTTCAAATGTTTTGCAGGTTTGCCCAGAGATAGTTTACTGTTTTAAAGATACTATACTTTTTTTGTTGAACCAAGGTACGAGTCATGGTAAAGAAGGAAAGATTTTTCAAGAAAGTTTTCTGTCGATCAGGCACTTTTGAATAGAAGCGATAAGGTCATTAAGGTCGGAGGGTTTTACGATGTAATCGTAGGCACCCAAGTCCATAGCCGTTTTAATATCTTTTTTTTCATTTTTGGCACTATAAAAAATGATTGGAATGGTTTTGAGTTCGTGGTGCAAGCCTAGCTTTCTCAGCAATTCAAGGCCGTCCATTCCTGGCATTAGAATATCACAGATGATAAGATCGGGCCGAAAGTTGCTTATTTTATGAAACCCATCTTTGCCGTTGTTGGCGGCGATTACGGTATACCCTTCCATCTCGAGCAGCTCAGAAGTGTTCTCTCGAATAGTACGATTATCTTCAATAATCAATAAGGTCGGCATATACAGTGGCGTCAAGAACTAGGGGCCATTGAAGATAATACATTTCCTACCGATTAGCTGCTAATAAAATTGCTTTTGTGAATTCTTTGTGATTGAAAATTGTTCTTACATGTATTTGCTTAGAAAACGGAAAAAATCTTTTTTAAGGTCTGCATAGATCTGCCTCTGGGTTTCCATCTTTTCTCGAAACTCCAAATGGTTTTTGACCATTAAGGTGTCCAGTGCTTCCATTCCCATTTGGCTTTGACCCGCTATTTGGGTTTCGTGCTGCTCTATGGCCTCGGTTAGGTCTTCTATGACTCCGCCGTGCAGTATGAATTCGTTTTGATAATGTTCCAATTTGACAAGTACCTCTTTGGCCGTCCAACGGGTGACCAGTTCGCTCAACCTGTTTTTAAATGATTTTAGCTCATCTTCCCAAAAAGCCAGTTCAGAACGCCATTGTTTGTGTTCAAAATGCAGGTTGGTGTTGTATATAATTTCTTTTTCCATGGTTTGGACTTTTATTATTTTACTCAGTTCACTGTACTGTTCCAAAATTATTTAGATCTGATTATGTATAAAATGATTTGGGTCATTTCAGGGTTTTTTATGGTTCTTTTCCTTTGTACTTTAAATTAGAAATTATGAAGTGGATAAGATTAGTTCGATGGATACCGGTAGTAATGGCCCTATATGTTTTGTCAAGCTGTGGCCCGGTAGTTTTAACGGCAAGGGCAAGCAACCCGCCACCACCTTGGTTCTACCCGAACCGAGTAGAAGTGGTGCGCTATGTATATTTTCCTGAGTTTAGTTTGTATTACGACCTATCGACACGCATGTACGTGTATTTGGATGGTGGCGTTTGGGTACGCCGCACTGTTTTACCGCCCCGATATCGTACCGTTGATTTGAGTAGGTCGAGATACGAACGGGTAAGGAACTACAGCGACGATAACGTTCGTAGCTACCATGAAGAGCATAATGCCAATCGAGGAAGAAGTAATCGTACCACTCCACGAAGCAATGCAACACCGAATAGAAATCAATAAAAAAAATGTAAATATTAAGTAACCTAATTTTTTGAACGATGAAAAATGTAATTGCAATCTTTTTGGTATTGCTCTTTACAGGATGCAATGGCCAAGAAAAGGAAAGTCAGGAAACAGAAAACAATGAAATTGTTGAACAGCCTAAAGGGGAATGGAAAGTGAATCGTGAATATGATGAGGCCGGAAACCTAATCAAATATGATAGCATCTATGGTTATTCGTATTCTAATATCGATGGGGATTCGCTTCGCGTAAACCTTGATAGTATCATGGATGCTTTCAAGGGCTATTTTCGAGAGCACCAACCATTTAATTGGAACAATGGATTCTCCTTTTTTCCAGAAAACGATTCCCTTTTTATGAAAGATTTTTTTAAGGACGATTATTTCATCGACCATTGGGTAAGACAGCCGATAGATATGGAACAGATGATGAAACGCATGGATTCAGTGCGAAATCAGTTTTTAAAAAAGTACCACCCTGGGTTGCTGGAATCTCAGGAGGAAAAGAACTAGAACTTTATATTTTCAGAATAATCTTATACGATTTCATAGCATCCTGGGTAAATTGGAAATAGGCAGGTTGTATAGATTTTGTTTAAAACAATGTCAACTTTTCTTTTTTCGCGATATGTGAGGTACTTATAATGAAACACCTCACCTAGAAAAGCGACCATGGCCGCCCAAGACCTTTTGATAGATGTAGCATTGTAGAACAGCCCTTGTTCAGGAGATTGTGCCATTGGGTTCGTAAAGTCATGCCCCATATGGCCAAAGGCGAGTATTTGCCAATCGGCCTTTCTTGCGGTCAATTCTTTTGCCAAGACCACGGTTTGGTCTGAAGTACTCCAATGGATTGTCCCCAAAATGGAGCACCAATACAGCCATTCGTTTCATAATGAATTCGCCATTAAAAACAGGCAACCACAAAAGAAAAACGATTTGAAGCGCTTAGAGAACCTATTAAGTGCTCAATTACACCCATATTTTTCCTAGTATGAGGTTATTGTTCAATAAAAACATGGGCTAAATTTTCTACATTAGAAATCATTTCGATTTTATAGAATTATTCGCCAAGGATTTTTACACAAATTGTTCTTCTACATGTAGAATAAGAACATTCTTCCTCTGTTTGTGTAGTAGGTTTTCGCAGTTTGCAATGGACTGAATAGCAAAATATTTTTGAAAATACTCTTCTTCGATAAATAAAATGGTTGATTGGGACAAAAAATAAGCCACTTCGTCCTATTTAGT
>JBATIN010000063.1:0-2561 GCA_049667765.1 Flavobacteriaceae bacterium | reverse complement strand
GTCTACTGGCAAAATAATTGGGGCCTTTTGCCTTTCTGAACCCGAGGCAGGTAGTGATGCCACTTCTCAAAAAACGACAGCTATTGATAAAGGGGATCATTATATTCTGAACGGCACCAAAAATTGGATTACCAACGGAGGCACGGCCGAAGTATATTTGGTCATCGCACAAACCGATAAGGAGAAAGGGCACAAGGGCATCAATGCCTTGATCCTCGAAAAAGGAATGCCAGGTTTTGAAATAGGGCCCAAAGAAAATAAACTGGGCATACGAGGCAGTGATACTCATTCCCTAAATTTTAACGATGTTAAAGTGCCCAAAGAAAATCGCATTGGTGAAGACGGTTTTGGCTTCAAGTTTGCCATGAAAACATTGGCAGGGGGTAGAATCGGTATTGCGGCCCAAGCCCTCGGCATTGCCGCTGGAGCGTACGAATTGGCCTTAAAATATTCAAAAGAGAGAAAAGCTTTCGGCACCGAAATTGCGAACCACCAAGCAATCGCTTTTAAACTGGCCGACATGCATACCCAGATAGAAGCTGCCCGCTATTTAGTCTATAAGGCCGCCTGGGAAAAAGACCAGGGCCTAAACTACGACCTTTCTGGCGCCATGGCAAAATTATACGCCTCACAGGTGGCCATGGACACTACTGTGGAGGCCGTACAGATCCATGGAGGCAATGGTTTTGTAAAGGACTATCATGTAGAACGACTTATGCGCGACGCAAAAATCACCCAGATCTATGAGGGCACTTCTGAAATTCAAAAAATTGTGATTTCGCGCAGTATTTTAAGAAATTAATTTTCAAAGTGCATTATCAAAATCGCAGTTTTGGCAGTAAATTTTTTCGAAATTCAGGATTATATACTGTTTTATTACAATCGTTGCGTTTTTTGTTGAATAGTACCCCTATCACCGTTAATCTTTCAATAAAATTGATATTTTTATAGGCTCGAATGACCAGAAATCGTTCGATCTTGCTAAAATATCGGAATATGACATTGAAGAAACAAGGATTGTACTTACCTGAATTCGAACACGACAATTGCGGCGCCGGATTCATTTGTAGTTTGAAAGGGAAAAAGTCGAATGATATTATTCACAAGGCTTTAGAGATATTAGATAAACTTGAGCACCGCGGGGCTGTAAGTTCAGATGGAAAAACAGGCGATGGGGCAGGTATCTTGATCGATATTCCACATGATTTCTTTAAAGAAGTATGTCCGTTCGAATTTCCTGAACCAGGTGACTATGCCGTCGGCAACGTTTTTTTGCCTCAAAAAGAGAACCAGCGAAATCTGTGCACCGCTATTTTAGAAGAAAATATAAAAAAGCAAGGCCTTAAGTTATTGGGCTGGCGCGATGTACCGGTTAATCGATCCGTACCTGGGCGCATTGCCATGGAAACCGAACCATTCGTAAAACAGGTGTTCATTGCCAAGGGTGATGTCGGACAAAACGAGTTCGACTTTAACCTTAAATTGTTCATTGCAAGAAAGACCACCGAACACGCCATTTTAAATTCAAAATTATCGGAAAGCGGTTTTTTCTATTTGCCTAGCCTTTCCACTAAAATCATCATCTTCAAGGGCCTACTCATGCCCAACGATATTAGCCTATATTTTAAAGATTTAATGGATTCAAGGGTCGTAACGCGGCTTGCATTGGTACATCAGCGATTTTCAACCAATACCTTCCCTACTTGGGATTTGGCCCAACCTTTTAGGTATATGTGCCACAATGGTGAAATCAACACGTTACGAGGTAATGTTTCACGGATGAAATCTAGGGAAGAATTACTAAAAAGCGACCTGTTCGGTGATGAACTAAAAAATGTATTGCCGATCGTACTGCCTGGAAAATCAGATTCTGCTACTATGGACATGGTCGTTGAACTTCTTTTGATGACCGGGCGTTCACTACCTGAAGTAATGATGATGCTAGTACCTGAGGCCTGGGAGAAAAACCCGTATATGTCGGAAGCAAAAAGAGCTTTCTATGAATACAATTCATGCTTAATGGAACCATGGGATGGCCCTGCCTCTATCCCCTTTACCGATGGCAATTACATAGGTGCGGTCTTAGATCGAAACGGATTAAGGCCTTCACGTTATACGGTGACGAAAAATGGATATGTCATTATGTCTTCAGAAACCGGGGTATTGGATATAGCACCTGAAAACGTTGAATTTCATGGTCGCTTACAGCCGGGCAAGATGTTTTTGGTAAACATGGAAGAGGGCCGCATTATTAACGACGAAGAAATTAAAGAAAAGATCGCCACACAACATCCATATAAAAAATGGTTGGATAAAAATCTGGTATATCTAAGGGACATCCCTTACAATGATTGTCCGCTATTTTTAGGAGAAGAATCTCTAGAAAAAAGAAAATCGCTATTTGGTTACACACTCGAAGATATCAATACTATTATTCTTCCTATGGGGCAATATGCCAAAGAACCTATTGGCTCTATGGGATCAGATACCCCTATTGCAGTGCTTTCCCAACGTCCGCAGCTTATCTATAATTACTTCAAGCAACTCTTCGCACAAGTTAC
>JBATIN010000062.1:0-1613 GCA_049667765.1 Flavobacteriaceae bacterium | reverse complement strand
CAACCTTGCCAGTTTTTCCTGCTCTGATTTCATTTCACTGATCTTCTTAAACTCATCTTCCAACCACCATCTGTTGTTCAAAGGGTAATCGATGAAATCAAGTATTGCCCCGCGTTCACCGCCACTTGCGCCATACTTTCCAACGCTGGTCTGTGCCCCGACCGATTTATTTAGGGCCTCGGCATATTCAAACACTTTTTGCTTTAGTTCTTGCGACACAAATTCCTTGTCCGCTTTTTGCACCTTCTCCAAGGCCTGCTGCATGGCCGAATCGGCACCTAAGGTTTCCGCCTGTGCCAAGATAGCATTGGCTTCGGTCTCCAAGTTCTTTTCATAGGTCAGCCGATCTTGAATATAGGCGTCATAATAGGCACGCATGACCAATTGTTGCCACCGCCAGTTGGTGGCCAAGACCGGATGTTCCGCTTCCAGTTTTTTCCACAGCTGCAAGGTTTTGGCAACCTGTACATTGCCCATGAGGGGTCCAACCCAATTTGCTTCCAAGGCCAAAATGGCATCGGCAGCTGTTTCAGCCAGTTGCGACCCAAAATAAAAACGGGAATATTCCACTACAATATCCCTAACGTTTCTTTTTGAATTCCAGCCTAATTGGCTCCACACTGCTTTATTTACATCATCATGTGAGCCATCGGAATAAGCGATAAAGCCATCGGTAAACGGGGCATCTTTGTTAAAAAGTTTGGTGTATTGTAAAGGCATGGGGTTGCAGGGTTCACGGCCCAAGGTCAGGGCATAGGCCTGATCCCATCTTTCGGCAGGATAATGACAGCGCACCGTATGGGTAATATCAGGATAAAAACGATGCAGGTACTTTTCGGGAAGTAACGCTCTTTCCACTTCAATTGGCGGACTACTAGGTCCGTAAACCAAACCTCGTAACCAATCTGGATTATGCTCATTGAGGTACTTAAAAAAGTAATCTGTTTTTTCTTGGTTGAACCCTTGCAAAGAGACCCAAATACCGGCTTCGGGATGATACTCTTTAAGCAACTTCGATAAGTCTTCTAAATAAGGGATCAGTACCGAAGGATGATTTTCACCAGGATCGCCACCGGGCACAAAAACGCCATCCAATCTGGGAACACGTTTGTAAAAGGCTTCCTGTTCTATAAGGCCTTCCTGATGTGCATTTTTCACACTCAGATCATGCGGGGCTGGCGTCCACACCCAATAATCCGCCTCATATTTGTCGCAAATTTTGCTCAGCTCAACCTCCATGACTGCAGGGTCGACTTTAAAATGAACGCTTGAAGTAGCATCTTGAAAGGGAATATTCTCAAAACTGTTGGCCCCAAAAAGCACCTGTTCGCGAAAATGCTGATCGAACTGTTCCACGGTCCAAGAATCCCACGAATTGGCGGTGTTTCTATACCCGAATTGATGGCCTCTTAAAGCATACTCCGGGGCTTCGAAAACATCAAGGCCCTTTGACACTTCCATCTTATGATCACCCATATCGGCAATGCGCAACAGCTTTCCTATGCCATATAATAGACCTCTGGCATCGGCTCCGATGACCCATAAAATAACGCTGCCCTCTTTAGTTTCATGCACTAATCGATAGCCTTCCTTTTCAAATTCGGGATTAGTAC
>JBATIN010000061.1:0-2456 GCA_049667765.1 Flavobacteriaceae bacterium | reverse complement strand
CACGAAGGTATTGAAAAGCGGTCATACGCACTTCCCACCCATAATTTGGACCGCTATAATCACTTAATTCTTGAAAATAGGTTTGGGTATTTCTAGTGTCATAGTCATTGGTCATTATCACTAATATAAGCCATAATAACCGCACATTTTTATTGGGCAAACCTATTGTAGCTTTCATCTTATTCAAATATGTCGCCCTTTGTTCAGGATAGGCCTGCCATAGCCTGAACAATGCATTTTCTTGGGTCACGTAACTATCATCATCAAGAAAGGTTTCCAACTGTTCAAGTGGCAAAAAATCATCGAAAGGGGCATTTAAAAGCAAGGCCTGCCGTATAGGAAGGGTATCCGATTCGAATGCCTTTTTTAATCCATTGAATAAATAGGTGCCCTTATAGTTTTGCAACATATGAATTTTTAGGTGGATGGAATTTGTGGCATCCCAATACTTTTGATAATCGACAGCATCACTTTTGGCGGCTTTTAGATCTTGTTCAAGAGCATCGAGTAGTTTTAGGGAATTCGATTTATCCACTAAATACTTTTTGGCGGTTTCATACGGTAGTGAGGTACTGTCCAGCCACTCCGTTTTAAAATCGGATAGCTTTTTTCCACTGGCGGTTTCCATTTGTACCATAAAATCGTCGACCGTTGCATTTTTAAGTTGATAGGTATTTAAATAGGATTTTATTCCGGTCTTGAAAGCTTTATCCCCTATCGCATTACGAAGCATAACCAAGGCCCAAGCCCCTTTTTCGTAAAAGGTCAGGCTACTGGCTTTTGGGTCTAACAGACTTTGGCCTTCTCCCTTCTCAACCCCGTTTTGTAGTTCTTGAAGCGATTCAAGCAATTTCCAATAATAATGATCTTCGCCAAAAAGTTCTTTTTCAGCCAATTGTGCGTAGTAGGTGGCGAAACCTTCGTGCAACCAATGACTGCTGCCGTCTTTTTCGGTTACAAGATTGCCAAACCACTGGTGCGCCAATTCATGGGCGTTTACATTCACATAGTTTTTATCAATAAATGCGGTGGAGTCGATTACATAGCCATCAGAGAAGATCGTGCAGCTGGTATTTTCCATTCCCGCATACAGAAAATCACGCACGGGTACTTGTTTGTAGTTCTGCCAAGGGTATGGCACGCCTATTTCCTCTTCCAAAAAATCAAATATTTCTTTGGTGTAGCGATACGTTGGCTCTACACGTGAACTATCCTGTGGATAAAAATAATTCTCAATCGGAACACCGCTTTTGGATTTAATCTCCTGCTTCCCATAGTCGCCAATTACGAACGCCAATAGGTAGCTGCTCATGGGTTTTTGCATGTCGAATTTCCACCTTTTGGATTCTTCAGAAATGTTTTGACTTGAAATCAAACTGCCGTTTGCAATGACCCGTAAACTTGGATTAGCTGTAATATTTAGGTCGAATTCAACCTTTTCTTCCATGTCATCAAGACTTGGAAGCCAATGACTTGTGTATTTTCCTTGGCCTTGGGTCCATACCTGAGGAGTTATGTTACTTAGGCTCTCGACTACACTTGGGATGACATCCTTATTAATAAAATAAGCCGTCTGTTTGGGCTTTGAAGAATAGATCAAAGTGATATTGTGGGAAATCCCTTTCCTGAATTTATTCTTAATCGAGATTGACTTTCCATCATTGGTGAACTTTGCTTTTTTTGAGTCCAGAATTACAGATGTAAATTCCATGTTTTTGGCATCCAAGAAAACGGAATCGACATTGTCCAATATTTTAAATTCGTAGGTAACAGATCCATTGATTTGCTGTTCTGGAATTAATGGTTCAATTAAAACCTCCCCACGAATAAAATCAACCTTTTCCTGATGTTGTCCGGAAACGAGGGTAGTTAGTAGTAAAAGAAGTATAAAAACAGATTGCTTCATTCCACAAATATAAAGCCCTTAGCTGTGCCATGTGCAACTATTTTAAGCATAGGCCTATAACTCGTCTAACAATTTCTGTGCCTTTTCGTAAACATCTGCCTCAGCTGGGATATTAACCAATATCATTTTACAGTCATCGTATTTCTCTTGTTTCAATAAACCTAAGGCTTTGTACCAAAGGGCTTCATTTTTAAAGACTGATGTGCCTGCGGCAACTTTATCCAAATCTTGGTAAGCCTTGGTAAAACTATCCGTTTCAATTTGCGCGATACCACGGTACAACAACAATTCTTGGTTGTCAGGATCTTTGCTCAACAATTCACTTAAATAACTGGTCGCTTTTTGAAAGTTCTTATTATTAAAGGCATTTTCGGCCTTTTTTGCGGTGGCTTCCCCCCCACTACGCTGCACTAAGGCAATGTTGGTGGTGTTTGTAAAATCTTTGTATTGGGGATGATTTTGGTCCAACACAAAATAAGCTCCCACCGAAACCAGTAACACTATTGCTGCGGCATATTTCCAAATTTCCGTTTTGAAACTGGTGGTACTC
>JBATIN010000060.1:0-7469 GCA_049667765.1 Flavobacteriaceae bacterium | reverse complement strand
GTTTTCAAAGTTTCGGCGGTATGTTGACCGGAGGTGATGAAGCTCCTGCAGCCGTGGAGAAAACCTCTGTGGAAGTATTGGATAAGAAGGAAAAAGCAAAAAAAGAAATCGACGAAAAAGAAGTTTCGTATAACGATGTGATAAAGAAATAATTATGATGTTAGCTGCAAGTACAGGTGGAACCATAATGATTACCGTAGTATCATTTTTAATATTATTGATGGTCTTGGTAGCCTTGTTGTTGTTCACGAAGCAAAAATTATCGCCATCTGGCCCGGTTACGATTACTATTAACGGAGAAAAGAAAATAGAAGTGGCATCTGGCAGTTCGCTTTTAACGACCTTGGGCAACCAAAAAGTCTTTCTTCCATCGGCTTGTGGTGGAGGCGGAACCTGCATTCAGTGCGAGTGCCACGTACTTTCAGGTGGAGGTGAGGCCCTGCCTACCGAAACCCCACATTTCTCAAAAAGGGAATTAAATCATGGGGCGCGTTTGGCCTGTCAAGTGAAGGTAAAACAAGACATGGAGATTACCATTCCTGAAGAGGTATTCGGTATCAAAAAATGGCCAGGAAAAGTAGTCAGAAATTATAATGTAGCATCGTTTATTAAGGAGTTTGTAGTGGAAATTCCTGAAGACATGGGCTATAAGGCAGGGGGTTATATTCAAATTGAAATACCGAAATGTGAGATTAAATATTCAGATATCGATATTACCGCACATCCTGAAGAACATGAAACGCCTGATAAATTCAAAGCGGAATGGGACAAGTTCAATCTTTGGCCCTTGGTCATGAAAAACCCTGAAGTTGTTGAGCGTGCCTATTCTATGGCCTCATATCCGGCAGAAGGTAGAGAGATCATGTTGAACGTACGTATTGCTACCCCACCATGGGATCGTTCTAAAAACGGTTGGATGGATGTCAACCCTGGTGTTGCATCATCTTATATATTCGCCCTAAAACCTGGTGATGACGTCGTCATTTCAGGACCTTATGGTGAATTCTTTATCAATGAGTCCGATTCAGAAATGTTATACGTTGGTGGTGGTGCCGGTATGGCGCCCATGCGTTCGCATTTGTACCACCTGTTCAAAACCTTAAAAACGAACCGTAAGGTGACCTACTGGTACGGTGGACGTTCTAAACGAGAACTTTTCTATCTTGATCATTTTAAAAAATTGGAACAAGATTTTCCGAATTTCAAATTTTATTTGGCACTCTCTGAACCCCAACCGGAAGATAACTGGAAGGTAAAAGAAAATGTTGATGCCCCCGGTGATGGCTTCGTTGGGTTTATACATAATTGTGTTATCGATAATTATTTAAGCCTGCATGATTCTCCAGAAGATATAGAGCTGTATTTTTGCGGACCACCGTTAATGAACAAGGCGGTACAGAAAATGGGCGAAGATTTCGGAATACCTGATGAGCATATTCGCTTTGATGATTTTGGAGGTTAGGCGCTAAGCGCCATTTGATTATTTCGTACTGAGATGTATTAAAAATTTAAATCAAACCGATAGCTCGCTATCGGTTTTTTTATAACAACAGTTTCCCTCCTAGAAGGTGGGATTTAGGGAGGTGTAAAATGCAAGCACTAACAGAACAAGAACTTCATAATTTGGCCATGAACATTGTTGGCAGACAGCTGGAAGCCGAAGGGTATGAGTTTATGGGCGTCAATAGTACCTTAAAAAAGAATCCACAGTTTGTATGCCTTAAAAACAAGACCCTGCATTTTATAGTCGTACGAAATGTCGTTTTTCCAGAGGCTCCCAATGCTTATAATCAAGCATTGATGACTAAAATAAAGAAGCATGCCGAGGCCCAAAACGCTCAAACGTATTATGCCGGAGTGGGACTTTACAATGCTAAAGACAAACGTTTACCCGTGTATTTGAATGAAGAATATTTAGTAGAATATAGTGGCTTAATTGAAATTGCTCATGAATAGAATCTTTTTTTTGTTTTTAGTTTACGCTATTGTGGCCTGTAATGCAAAACATAATGGGGTAGTGGAGAATCGAAATGCAGGGTCAGCTTTAGGTACTTCCTATAGTTTGGTGTATTTGACTCCGAATACCATCGATTACCAAGAAGAAATCGATTCAGTATTTCGTGTGATAAACCACTCCCTATCCACCTATCTTAAAGATTCCGATATCTCAAAGATCAATAGGGGCGATTCTACGTTGGTCGTCGATGATATGTTCAAAGAAGTTTTTGAACTTTCAAATCAAGTAAACGAGATAACAAAAGGGTATTTTGACCCAACGGTTGGGGTTTTGGTAAATGCGTGGGGCTTTGGGCCGGAATCACAAATTGCCATGGATAGTAGCAAGGTGGATAGCCTTTTAAAGTTTGTAGGCTTTCATAAAATTAAGATTTCCGACAAAGGCACGGTGCTTAAGCAAAATCCAGGAATTTACCTTGATTTCAATGCGGTGGCCAAAGGGTACGCTATAGACCGCTTAGCAAAAATGTTCGATGCGAAAGGAGTTCAAAATTATTTGTTGGAAGTGGGCGGGGAGTTGGTAGCTAAAGGCGAAAATCGAATAAAGGATAAACCATGGGTGGTAGGTATCGATGACCCGGAAATGGAAACTCACCGTGAATTAAAAACAACGATCTTTTTAAAAGATAGGGCCTTGGCCTCTTCGGGTAATTATCGAAAATTCAGGGTTGACGAAGAGACCGGTAAAAGGTACGTACATACCATAAATCCAAAAACAGGATTTACCAAAAATGGAAGTACGCTTGGGGCTACAGTTTTGGCCAATACCTGTGCAGAAGCAGATGCTTATGCCACGGCCTTTATGGCAATGGATCTAGACGATACGTTAAAATTGCTAGGCCAGCGCCACGATTTGGATGGATACATCATTTATATTGACGAGCATGGCGTAACCCAAGAGTTTATGACCGAAGGGTTCGAGGCATTGGTGGTTAAATAATTATTTCATCACTACCGGAATAAGCTCCCCTTTAGCCAAACGATATTTTTCAATTTCTTCCGAGGACAGATCTGCGGTATAGTCGACCGCTTCTACCTGAAAGCCTATGGTTCTTAATTTGTCGAAGTAATCACGGCCATAGATGCGTACGTGGTCGTACTGTCCAAAGATTTTGGCACGTTCTTTCTTGTCGATGATGGCATTGTCTTCAAAGGTTTTTTCCCGTTTTAAATCTTGCGGAATCTGAAATATACCCCATCCACCAGGTTTCATGATCCGAAAGAGCTCCTGCATGGCCTTGGTATCATCCGGTATATGCTCCAAAACATGGTTGCATAAGATTACATCATACGTATTGTCATCAAAAGGGAGGTTGCAGATATCGGCAGCAACATCGGCCAAAGGAGAGTCTAGATCCGTAGTGGTATAATCTAGATGACTCAGCTTTCGAAAACGTTTGTAAAAAGCTTGTTCCGGAGCAAAATGTAAGACCTTGAGCGGGGCGGTAAAAAAGTTAGTCTTGTTTTTTAAATAGAGCCACAATAAGCGGTGGCGTTCCAAGGATAGGGTAGAGGGCGATAAAACATTCTCGCGCGGACTTTCATAACCATATGGAAGAAAACTGCGGAACGAACGCCCGTCAATGGGGTCTGTGTACTTATTGCCGCTGTAGAAGACCGCCAGTATTGGCCTGGCATAGTAGCTAAGTTTTATTAGAATGGGCCTCGGCACCAAATTTAGAATATGCTTGAAGATTTTCTTCATCTCCGAGGAACTATAACTTTAGTTTCGTTTGGCGAAATTCATCTTCCTCAGTACTCTGAATACCCAAGGCCTCATAAATGTATTGAAAAGTAGAAAGCAGTTCTGGTTTTCCGTTTACAATGGCAATATTGTGTTCAAAATGTGCACTGGGCTTTCCGTCGGCGGTAAGAATCGTCCAGCCATCTTTAAGTTGTTTAATATTTTTGGTCCCCATATTGATCATAGGTTCAATAGCGACGACCATGCCTTCGGCAAATTTTTTCCCTCTGCCGCGTTTGCCATAATTGGGCATTTCGGGCCCTTCGTGTAGTTTTTTCCCCAAGCCGTGGCCTACGAGCTCACGTACCACGCCATACCCATGGTTCTCACAATGATTTTGTATGGCATAGGCCACATCACCGACCCGATTGCCGACCCTAAATTCTCGAATACCCAGATAAAGCGATTCTTTAGTTACTTGGAGTAATTTTCTAGTTTCCGGGGCAACCTCACCTACTTCGAACGTATAAGCATGATCTCCGTAGAAACCGTTTTTCAAAGAGCCACAATCTACTGAAATAATATCTCCTTCTTTTAAAGGTTCTTTGTTGGGAATACCGTGTACTATCTGAGCATTGGGACTCATATTTAGGGTGTTCGGAAAATTGTACATACCCAGAAAACCCGGTACTGCCCCTTGCGACCGAATGTAGTCTTCCGCTAATTTATCCAGGTATAATGCATTTACACCAGGTTTTATCTCGCTGGCCAACATGCCCAAGGTTCGTGAAACGACCAAAGCGCTCTCACGCATCAATTCTATTTCTTCAGGAGTTTTAATCTTTATCATAAGCCTGCAAAGGTAATACTTCCTCTAAAATTATGGACTACGCTAGCCTTTCAGAGCTTCTTATTGGTTTTTTTGTTATTTTAAGGTCTTATTAGGCCGCTAAATCAGGGGCTTCTGTGTCATGGCTTTTGGCTGCTCGATACCCATCATTTTTAAAATGGTTGGGGCGATGTCTCCGAGTACTCCGTCTTTTATTTGTTTAATGTCGTTGTCGACCAAAATTAACGGTACTGGGTTGGTCGTATGAGCGGTATTCGGGCTGCCATCGGGATTGATCATCGTATCACAATTGCCATGATCGGCGATTACTATAGTGGAATACCCATTTTTCAGTGCTGCGGTTACAACCGATTTTGCACATGCATCTACGACCTCACAGGCCTTAATAGCAGCACTCATGTCTCCCGTATGGCCTACCATATCAGGGTTGGCAAAATTAAGGCAGACAAAATCTACCTCCTTTTTATCCAATTCAGGTATAATGGCATCCCGGATCTCATAGGCGCTCATTTCGGGTTTTAAATCGTAGGTAGCAACCTTTGGCGAAGGGCACAATAACCGTTTTTCACCTTCAAAAGGAATTTCTCTTCCTCCATTAAAAAAGAAGGTTACGTGCGGGTATTTTTCGGTTTCAGCTATGCGTATCTGTTTCTTACCTGCCTTTTCCAAAACCTCGCCCAGGGTATCCTGAATATTGTCTTTATCGTAGACCACCTTAATTCCCTTATACGAATCATCATAATTGGTAAGGGTGACAAAATAAAGGTTCAATTTGTGCATGTTCATTTCGTGGTTGTCTTCCTGACTCAACACCTGGGTCAGTTCACGGCCGCGGTCCGTTCTAAAGTTGAAGAAGATCACCACATCGTCTTCTTGTATTTTAGTAATTGGTTTACCCTTTGCATCACTCATAACAATGGGTTTGATGAACTCATCGGTTATGCCCTGATCATAACTCTTTTGCAAGGTTTTGGCAATATCGGTAGATTTTTCACCTATGGCATTGACCATGACATCATAGGCAAGTTTTACGCGTTCCCATCTTTTGTCCCTGTCCATGGCATAATATCTGCCGACCACGCTTGCTAATTTAGCGTGGGTAGTGCGACAAAACTGGGTTAAGTCGACCAAGAAATCCTTACCGCTTTTAGGGTCAACGTCGCGACCATCGGTAAAGGCATGTACATACATCTGTTCCACCCCAAAATTTTCACCTGCAGTGATAAGGCCCTTTAAATGGGTGATGTGACTATGCACCCCACCATCGCTATATAGACCAAGAAAATGTACCGCCCTATTATTTTGTTTTGCATAGTAAAATGCTTCTTTGAGCACTTTTTCATCCTTTAAGGTATTCTCTTTTACGGCAAGATTTATTTTTGCCAAATCTTGGTAAACGATTCTACCTGCACCTAGGTTCATATGCCCCACTTCGCTATTGCCCATTTGGCCTTCCGGTAGTCCAACGTTCATTCCGTCGGTCAAAAGATTGGCATTAGGGTAGTTTTTATAAAGTGAATCTACAAAAGGAGTGTTTGCCTGGTCTATCGCCGAAACCTTGGGGTCGGGTGATTTACCCCATCCATCCAAGATCATTAAAATGACTTTTTTGTTCATCATAGGTTTTTTTTGAACTTCAAAAGTAGTTGATCCGAATAGTTTATCTAAACTTTAAACCTGATTTTGAGATTCTCTGCCCCATTTTGTTAATAATTTAACAGAGCAGCGCTAACACTGTTAAACTTTAGTTATTTAACTGTTATCAATGAAACATTTATCTATAAGGCCCGTCTATATTTGTATAAGCATAATTTATTCATCAATCTAAATCATTCATCATGAGAAAAACAATCTTTTTGATGGCTGCGACCTGTTTGTTCGCAACCATCTGCGTAAAGGCTAATGACCTTGAAAATCAACATGAATTAGTAATGTCAACTTCTATCGAGAAGTTAGAACTTAGCTCGTTTTGCAAGGCGATCATGCAAGGGGATATCGATACCGTACAACGTATGATATCGCTTGGAGAAGACATCAACAGGAAATCTTTGGGAATGACGCCTGCAATATTCGCTGCTCGTTATAACAAAGCGGAAATCTTGGAATTGCTTATTGAACATGGGGCAGACCTCAGTATTCGCAGTGACAAGGGGTATACCATTAAGAAGTATGCCGAAATGTCTAACGCCAAGGAAGCTCTAGCAGTCCTAGACGACGCCACGTAATTGCGAAAAAAAGCATTCATTAATAAAAAACCCGTTCTCAGGCCTATATTTATGGACTGGAACGGGTTTGTAACCTTTAAACGAAGTACTCCAAATAGTGTTCAGGTAAAAGAGTAACGGTGTATCGATTAAAAGTTAAATCCGGTAAAGGCCCTATACATAAAAGCATAAACGGCCATGGCTAACATGAGTACACAAAACACTGAGTAGACCTTTAAGACCAAGACGGCAATACTGGGCCTACAATTTTCAAATGCTTCGCTGTAAATGTTTCTAAAATGTAAAAGTGTTCCCATATAGTTTCGTTTAAATGATTATAAATCAAAGCTACAAGGGTTAAATTTGAGACAATGTGAAGATTTGAGGAATTTCAAATATAGGTAAAATTGTCGATAAATAGGATGAATGCACCGTAATTAACAGTCTTACGACCACTTCTGCGATGAAATGTCAATTTAATCGGTGTGTGAACTACAGCGTAATTAAGCAGATAAATTAAAAAGAATCAGCCGCCGTATTTTACAATGGCTTCCCTAATTTTTTCGATTCTATTTTCAGGGTCCGGGTGGGTGCTCTGGAACTCGGGAACCCGATTCGGTCCCGCGGCAGCTTTAAGAATTTCCATAACTTTGATCATTTCGCGAGGATCATAGCCCGATCGTATCATTAATAGAACGCCAAGGTCGTCGCTTTC
>JBATIN010000059.1:0-1782 GCA_049667765.1 Flavobacteriaceae bacterium | reverse complement strand
GCTTAAACCCTTCATTAGTATTTTCAAATTGTGCATAAGACTGAGTTCCGTGAACACGTGCATCAAAAGTTAATTTACTAATGTCGATACCAACGGTGTCTAAAATTTCCATACTTTTATATTTATAATTCAATGTCGTTTAGTTAAGAGAATCTTCTGAAAGGCTTGATTTTATTGGCATTTTGACATAAAATAGTTCTTTGAAAAGTTTGTAATTTAAAAATGGATGTTTATCTTGTAAAGGTATATAGGGGGTAGCCCAAGTATAAACCAAGAAAGAGATTATCGAGAAAAATTATCTAAAAATATAGCGTATGAACTTGAAAATGAAGAGTTTAGAAGCCGTTCAAAAGACGGCCCTCAAAAGGTATTTTCAAGGGACAGAAAGCTGACGCTCAATAATTTAATAGTACTGATCATCAACTTCAAAAGTTCCATACAACGAGAACTGGACAGTTTCTTTAAAGCAGTTTCCAGGAGCGACTTTAAAATCAGGGAAGTTACAAAGAGTGCTTTTACACAAGCCCGGGCCAAGTTGTCCCCATGGGCTTTTCAGCGTTTGAACGATGTGGCCTCCGCTACTTTTTATGAAGGGGCAGAGTATTATCTATGGCACGGCATGCGAGTGCTTGCAACTGATGGTACGCGGTTGGTTTTGCCTAACCACCCCAGTGTTATAGAAGAATTCGGGCAGCAAAAGTTTGGTCCCAAAGCAGACAGCCCACGTTCTCTGGCCATGGGTTCCATGCTGTACGATGTACTTAACCAAATTACCATAGATGCCCGTTTAGCGCCATATGCATCAAGCGAACGGGATTTATTGATGCAGCACCTCGATAAAGTAAAACAAGGCGACATGTTGTTGCTCGACCGGGGCTATCCGTGCTTCTGGTTGTTGTTTTTATTAAAGGCCAAAGGAATTGAGTTTTGTGTAAGGCTAAAAGACAATTGGTGGCTAAAAGTAAAAGAATTTACCGAAAGCGATGAAAAAGAAAGAATCGTTACTTTTACCCTACCCAAGAAAGACCGGAAAAAGTTGGCGGGTTACCCAGACATGCAAGATAGTGCCATAACTTGCCGCTTGATTAAAATTGAACTTACTAACGGGGAAAAAGAAATTTTATGCACCTCGTTGGTTGAACAAGAAAAATATCTATACAGTGAATTTGACAAACTGTACCATTATCGGTGGAACGAAGAAGAAGCATATAAGTTATTGAAAAGCAGGATAGAAATGGAAAATTTCTCAGGAAAGACAGCCCGTTCGGTAAAACAGGATTTTCACGCAAAAGTGTTCCTCATGACATTGTGTGCCGCTTATGCCCACCCAATTGAAGAAAAGGTAGTCGAAGAATACAAGGCGGATCAAAACAGAAAATTTGACCAAAAAATAAATCGTACAAACGCAATATCCATGACACAGGATATATTAATAGCTGTGATGTTGAGGAAACAATTTGAAAAGGCAATTGACGCTTTTGACAAAATAGTAGCGGACACCAGGGAAATAATCCGTCCCGGAAGAAGTAACCCAAGAAAACACAAGCAAAAAAACCCTTACTCAATGAATTACAAACGATTATGAAATATCACTAACTTAACGACATTGATTCATTATTTATGCTTTCGCCTACTTCCAATATTTTCCGAATGTGTTCAAACATAACGCAAAAATAGAAATTATTATTCTGTATTAGAAAGTCATTATCAAGCCCACCAACAAAATACCAATATTTCCGAAAAGACAAGCCTTCCGGGTTTTCAAAAGCTTCCGGCATAAAC
>JBATIN010000058.1:0-4809 GCA_049667765.1 Flavobacteriaceae bacterium | reverse complement strand
CATAGAGACCGGAAACTTTAAATTGGACGGCGGCGCCATGTTCGGAGTGGTACCCAAGACCCTTTGGCAAAAAACGAATCCGGCAGATGCCAACAATCTTATCGATATCGGGGCTCGAAGTTTGCTTATAGAAGATGGCAATCGATTGATATTGATCGATACAGGGCTAGGCAATAAACAATCCGATAAATTTTTTGGATATTACCATCGCTGGGGCGACCATACATTAGACGGTTCATTGAAAAAAATAGGGTTTCATCGCGACGATATTACAGATGTTTTTATGACCCACCTACATTTTGATCATTGCGGCGGAAGTATTCAGTGGAACAAAGACCGAACCGGATATGAACCGGCATTTAAAAACGCTATTTTCTGGACAAACGAAGATCATTGGGAGTGGGCCACGAAACCCAATGCCCGTGAAAAGGCCTCTTTTCTAACAGAAAATCTATGGCCCATGCAAGAAAGCGGTCAATTGAAATTTATTAAACGTGGCGAAACCCCATTTGTTAAAAAATCAGAACTAGATTTTGGTATCCTTTTTGTAGATGGTCATACCGAAAAACAAATGATTCCGCATATAAACTATAAAGGCAAAACACTGGTATATGTCTCCGATTTGATCCCAACGGTCGGTCATATTCCACTGCCCTATGTAATAGGATTTGATACAAGGCCCTTACTTACATTATCGGAAAAAGAAGTATTTTTGAACACGGCCGTACAGAATAATTATTATTTATTTTTTGAACACGACGCACATAATGAACTATGCACCCTTCAGGCTACGGAAAAAGGGGTGCGACTTAACAAAATATACAGCTTTGATGAGCTCTTCCCCTAAAAGACACTTCACTATACTTATCGGTATTTTTTTAACTATGGCCTTGACTTCTTGCAAGGCCCAAAAAATAGAAAGTAACGACTTTACTCCCGAATTTGGGTTTACCAAAGGCATTGAAGGTCCAGCGGTAGATGCCCAGGGAAACTTATATGCCGTAAATTATAAAGAGCAGGGCACGATAGGAATAATAACTAAAAACGGAGAAGCGAGCATTTTTATAAATCTTCCAGGAGAAAGTGTTGGCAACGGAATTCGTTTTGATCAAAACGGTAATATGTTCGTGGCAGACTATGTTGGCCACAACGTTTATCAAATAAAAAAAGGTGCAAAGGAACCTGTCGTTTATGCCCATAACCCAAATATGAGCCAACCGAACGATTTGGCCATTGCCTCTAACGGTACGATCTATCTTAGCGATCCAAATTGGAAAGACGGAACCGGCCGAATCTGGATGGTCGATAGCGATAAGAAAATCATTCTTCTGGAAGAAAACATGGGAACGGCCAACGGAATTGAAGTTAGCCCCGACGGCAAAAAACTTTATGTGAACGAATCTGTTCAACGCAAGGTATGGCAATATGATATAAATGATGATGGAAGTATCGGCAATAAACGACCCTTTATTTCTTTTGAGGATTTTGGTATGGACGGTATGCGATGTGATATGATGGGAAATTTGTATATCACCCGGTACGACAAAGGTACCGTTGCCATTGTATCTTCTGAGGGAAAAATCATAAAAGAAGTAAAATTAAAAGGAAAAAAGCCATCGAATATTACCTTTGGAGGCGAAAATGGAAAAACCTGTTATGTAACCATGGCAGACCGAGGCTGTTTCGAATCGTTTCCCGCCTTGAATCCGGGGAGTTATTTTAATCAAGTACACTAACTAAAGTATTTTATATGACACTTAAATTATCAAAATCGATCTTAAGATTTATGGCCCTCATTTTATTGATGGGCTGCGGTGCTACTGCATTGGTCAGTACCCCGGTAGAAAATATTGACGCTACTGCTTTAAAAATAAGTGACCTTAGCGATGCAGAAAAAAAGAATTGGGGGCACTTGGATCTAGTAAGCGACACAATTCCAGGTATGAGTGTAGATAAAGCATATAATAATATCATTGGCGGTAAAAAAGGCCAAAAGGTCATCGTTGCCGTTCTTGATTCGGGTATCGACCTAAAACATGAAGATTTAGATGATGTATTGTGGACCAACAAAAATGAAAAGCCAGGCAACGGTAAAGACGATGACAAGAATGGGTATATCGATGATGTTCATGGCTATAATTTTCTGGGCGAATCTTATAATGAACAATTAGAAGCCGCCAGAATTGTGCGCCTTAAACTGGGTGATGCCGCTATGCAGGCCAAGGCTAAGGCAAAAGTTGAATCTGAATATGCCAAGGCCTTACAGAACAAACAACAATATGAGCAAATCTTTCAAACGGTTAAAAATGCAGATGCTGCCGTAAAAAAACACTTGGGCAAGACCGAATACACCAAAAAAGATGTTGGCAGTATAAAACCTACCGATGAAGCTATGCAGCAACACGTGAGCGTCTTAATGCAGATGTACACGTTTAAAGATTCGATCCCCGAGGTTCTTGAAGAATTAGGTGAAGGCATAAAATATTTTGCCGACCAAGTGAATTACAATTACAACGTTAGTTTTGATGGTCGAAAAATTGTTGGAGACAAACCTTATGATCTTAACAATCGAGATTATGGAAACGGTAATCCGCAAAGTCGTGAAGCCGATGAAAGCCATGGCACCCACGTGGCCGGCATAATCGCCGCAGAGAGAAACAATGGCAAAGGTGCGAACGGAGTGGCCAACAATGTGGAGATTATGAGTATTAGGGCCGTGCCCAATGGTGATGAATACGATAAGGACATTGCCCTAGGTATTCGCTATGCCGTAGACAATGGTGCCAAGATCATAAATTGCAGTTTTGGCAAATCATTCTCGCCAAATGCAGAATGGGTATATGAAGCCATCGAATATGCCGCAAAAAAAGATGTATTGATCGTACATGCCGCAGGTAATGACGGGGCAGATATTGATGACCCCAATAATGCAAACTTTCCAAACGACCATATGCAAAAGAACAGCCCTGAAATTGCTGATAACGTTATCACCGTTGGCGCTTTGGCTCCTAAATACGGATCACAAATGGTCGCTTCCTTCTCCAATTATGGAAAAACGAATGTTGATGTTTTTGCCCCAGGAGACGAAATTTATTCTTCAATGCCAGGCAGCAAATACGATTATCAGGGCGGTACTTCTATGGCGGCCCCTGCTGTTGCAGGTTTGGCCGCATTGATCCGTTCACAATATCCTAATTTAACGGCCTCACAAGTGAAACATATTATTATGGAATCGGGCCTAGCTCCCAAAGCCAAAGTAATCCTTGGCGGTGATGCTTCTAAATCAGGAACCTTGGGAAGCATTTCAGTTTCCGGAAAAATGGCAAATGCCTACAATGCCCTGATTATGGCCGATCAAGTAAACAGCGGTAAATTAAAAATATAAATTTTTATTATACCGAATGGTTTCAAATTCGGCTCTCATTTAATTAGAAAACATATTAACGAATGAAAGTAAAAATAAATCCTCTTCTCGTAGCCCTCTTTTTTCTTGGACTATCATCTGGCTCATACGCCCAAAATACTACGTATTGGCAACAACACGTCGATTACACCATGGAGGTAGCTATGGATGTAAAGTCGTATCAGTATACTGGAACACAAAAACTGGTCTATACCAATAACTCGCCAGATGAGTTAAGCCGTGTCTACTATCATTTGTTTTTCAACGCTTTTCAGCCGGGAAGCGAAATGGACGTACGACTTCACAGCATTCAAGATCCCGATGGCAGAATGTGGGTCGATGGCAAGAGCCGGATTGCAGCCCTTTCAGAGTCCGAAATCGGATACCTTCACGCAACAACCCTTACCCAAGATGGAAGTGCCGTGAACTTTGTCGAAGAGGGCACTGTTTTGGTGGTTGAGCTCGCGAATCCTATTCCGCCGGGCGGCAAAACCACTTTTGACATGGAATTCAAGGGTCAAGTACCCATTCAGATTCGGCGTTCTGGTCGAAATAATGCAGAGGGCGTTGCCTTATCGATGAGTCAATGGTATCCAAAGTTGGCTGAATATGACTTTGAGGGTTGGCATGCCGATCCGTACATTGCACGAGAGTTTCAAGGTGTTTGGGGCGATTTTGATGTAAAATTGACTTTGGACAAAAACTATACCGTTGGAGGTAGTGGTTATCTCCAAAATCCTGATGAAATAGGCCATGGGTATGAAGCGCCAGGAACTAAAATTAAAAAACAAAAAGGCCAGACCTTAACCTGGCACTTTAAAGCGCCCATGGTCCATGATTTTATGTGGGCGGCTGATCCCGACTACTTACACGATACTTTGCAGGTCAAAAACGGACCCATGCTACATTTTTTATACAAGAACGACCCCGAAATTATTGAGAATTGGAAAAAACTACAGCCCAAAACAGCAGAGCTGATGCAATTTTTCAACAAGAATTTAGGCGAATATCCATACAAACAGTATTCAGTCATTCACGGCGGTGATGGCGGAATGGAATATGCCATGGCTACATTAATCACCGGAGGAAGAAAATTTGGAAGCTTGGTCGGTGTAACAGCCCATGAAATGGCGCATTCATGGTTTCAGCATGTTTTGGCAACCAATGAATCAAAACACGAATGGATGGACGAGGGCTTTACCTCATTCATCTCTACCTTGGCCATGAACGAGGTAATGGGGGAGAAAAAGGATAATCCTTTTGAAAAAACATATAAAGGCTATTTCAATTTGGCACTTTCGGGCAAAGAACAACCACAGACCACACACGCCGATCGTTATGATCTTAATTTTGCGTATAGCGTATCGGCCTATAGCAAAGGGGCGATCTTTTTATCACAATTGGGC
>JBATIN010000057.1:0-2972 GCA_049667765.1 Flavobacteriaceae bacterium | reverse complement strand
TAGGAGGTACTACCAAACCCTACTTGATAGGAAATTTCCGAAACCGTTGAGGAAGTTTCCTTGAGTAAGGTCATTGCTTCTCGAAGGCGGACTTGACGTATGAATTGGCTTGCAGAAAGCTGTGTCCGTTTCTTGATTTTCCGGAGCAGGTTGGACCGGCTCATATGCATGGCGTCCGCCAGTTCGGATACCCCAAATTGCTCGTTGCCCAAATTTTCCAGAATTAGGGCTTCCGCTTGTTCAATAAAGGTTGATCTGTTTGACGATTCGTTGGACATATTCTTTTTTGCTCGCTCTAAATTAGCAAAATTGTCATGGAAATGCCTATTAATCCAATGGACTCCTAATTTGCCTGAAAATCATCGTTTGCGTCATAATTAATATCCCTGCGCCATAATTTTCATGCCCTCCCGAAACTTGATAGAGTTCTCCGCATAGTTCATACGCCTTGCGTCGGCCCTTGTATGACCTTTGTATTAACAAAAAATCAAGTATTAATCTAAAATTAAAATCATGAAATCAAAGATTCACGAACACCTATTTAAATCAAATGACATAGTCATGAGTAAAACAGCTAGAATTAGTTCATTGAGAATAGTAGTTCATATGTCGCTTGTGCTCCTTTTACTCACAACTGCCTGCGGTCAGTCCAGTAATAAAACAAAAGAACAGGCAAGCAGAAGCACAGAAGTCACGTCGGTAGTTGATGCGCCAGAATTGGACATTCAAGCAGCGATACTATCGGATAATCTTGAAGCCGTTAAACAACACATCGAAGCAGGTACCGACCTTAACAAAAAAGATGCTATAAGTGGTTCCACACCCTTAATCACTGCGGCAAGTTTTGGAAAAATCAAGATTGCCCAAGCACTTATTGATGCGGGGGTGGATTTAACGCTTAAGAATAATGATGGGGCCACGGCCTTACATACGGCAGCATTCTTTGGGAGGGTTGAAATCGTTCAAATGCTCATTGATGCCAAGGTTGATAAATCCGCACGAAACAATTTTGGTGCAACGGCCAGGGAATCTGTAATGGTACCTTTTGCGGACATCAAGCCCATCTATGAAATGCTACAGCAACAATTAGCACCCCTGGGCATGCAACTTGATTTGGCGGAAATCGAAAAAACCCGTCCGGTCATTGCAATGATGTTGCAGTAATCGACCTTAAAAGGATATTCCCATGAAAACAGAAAGAAGACACGATATTGATTGGCTCAGGGTTATTGCCATTGGTTTACTGCTCATCTATCATATCGCCATCATATTTCAACCTTGGGCCATGTTCATTGGCTTTATCAGAAGCGATGAATTTTTAGAGGGCCTATGGAAACCAATGACCATGCTAAACGTATGGCGGATTCCACTATTGTTCTATGTATCCGGTATGGGGCTCTATTTTGCCATGCGCAAAAGAAACTGGAAGCAATTGCTCTTGGAGCGGACCAAGCGGATTCTTTTACCCTTTGCCTTTGGCTTTGTGGCCATAACCACATTGCATATGTTTATTTTTCAGAAGTATTACGAGCTGCCCTTGGGCTATTATCCGCATGCGGGGCATTTATGGTTTCTAGGGAACATTTTTGCATACGTTGTGTTGTTACTACCGTTGTTTTACTATCTGAAAAAGAACGAGGACGGAAGGTTTAAAAAAGGGTTGTCCACCTTTATGGGTAATCCCGGTGGACCCTTGTTGATTTCATTGTTTTTTGTTCTAGAAGCCGTGGTGGTAAAGCCCCAGCTATTCGCCATGTATGCGGAGACCTGGCATGGCTTTTTCCTTGGACTGCTTGCCTTCTTTTTTGGTTTTCTCTTTGTATATAGTGGAAAAAGCTTTTGGCAAACCGTGTTAAGGTGGCGATGGCTATATATTGGCATGGCGGCTGTTTTGTTCGGTATCCGCTATTTTATTTTTGCAACGGAGGCACCGGGCTTTCTTACTGCCATAGAATCCAATTGTTGGATTTTCGGGGTTTTTGGGTTGGGTTACAAATATTTGAACAGGCCAAGTAGGATCCTAAGTTACCTTAGCCAAGCTGCATATCCCGTATACATTATTCACATGTTCGTATTATATACCGGGGCTATACTCATTTTACCATTGGAGCTACCGACACCGTTAAAATTCATTGCTATTACAGCCTTTACGGGCATTTTTTGCTATCTTATATACGAGTTTATGCTTAGGCGAATTATTTTCTTAAGGCCTTTGTTCGGATTGAAATGGATTCCAAAAAAATTCAAAAGATCAAAACTTCAACACCCCACTTGAAGTATGAATAGCATAACCACAATTAGTTTACTTAGATAAAAGCAACCCTAAAAATCCATAAATTAAGATGAAAATCTTTCGAAAAATACGTTTTGAACTATTGGGTGAAAACAAGACCAGAAAGTATTTAAAATATGCCATAGGTGAAATTATACTGGTCGTAATCGGTATATTGATCGCCTTGCAGATCAACAATTGGAACCAGGCCAGAAAGGATAACAACTCGCTCAAAGAATATTTGGTGAAAATCAAATCACATACCTTGGAAGATTTGCAGCATTTGGAGGAGATTACAATGGGTAGGGCGCGGATTGCCGAGACCTGTAAAAAGGCGCGTATCAGTATCTTGGATAAAACGGAAGAGGAGAATCTCTTTGTTTTTATGGGTAGTGGTTATGCTTTTGCAGATTACTATTTCAAACCTAATACCGAGGGGTACGAAGCTTTGAAAAATTCCGAATATTTTGGAAAGATCAACAATACCCCGCTGGATTCCTTATTGGCTAATTACCACAGTCTATTAGAACGAATTTTCGAAAACGAAAAGAGTTATAACGATTATATGGTGAATCAAGAAGGCTATCTTTCTACCCAGTTCGATGTATCGTTAATTTTAGCGTTTGGTGTTATGCACCCGGATTCCTTAAAAATCAGGGCAACGCCACAATCCGAGTATTATGAAGCCTTTAAGCAGTAC
>JBATIN010000056.1:0-2880 GCA_049667765.1 Flavobacteriaceae bacterium | reverse complement strand
GATAGAGATCGGCCACAAAGGCGATGATCGCCTGATTGTTATCAAAACCTGAATTCTTGTTACCTAGAATGTCCTCCTTCTGTTCCTTTATTAGGTTGTCGCCATGCACCTGCGAAAAGGTTTCGTTAAGAAATATCGGCAGATAAGTCTTTCCCGTAATTCGGGAAGTGTCCAAATCTTGAAACACGAATTCGAGCCCCTTAAAGATCTTGCTTTTCATTAAGGCACTATCGATGGTGTTTAGATCGAACTCTATTTTTTCGTATTTATTGAACGCATATTGCTTGAATTTACGAATACCGTTCTCTCTTTTCTTTGCCCAGATCTTCTTTAAGATCTCAACGGCAGGGTTGTTCTTTTTAGACTGTTTACCAGCTATAAGAATGACTTCCTTCAACTGTTCGGAGGCTTCCTTTAGCTGAATATTCATGTCATAGGTAACCTTGGCCGTTAAAGGAATTTCAAGCTCTGCAAACCCTATAAAAGAAACTACGAGCATATCATAGGTATTGTCAGATTCCATATAAAAACGCCCGTTGTCATTGGTTATCGTGCCTTCGATTGAGTTTTTAAAAAGAATATTGGCAAAGGCCACGGGTTCACCGGCCTCATCGGTGACAACACCCCCTACTTTGGTCTGCGCAACGGCCAACCAGGTAAAAAAGAAAAGAACAGGTAAAAGAAACTTCTGCATCAAGTTATAAGATTCAGGTAATTTATTTATCAAATAACGTACCAATAAAAAAAGCTCCGCAGACCTTAACTGCAGAGCATATAATATCTTCAGGTCTATCCTTTATTTGTACAATACTTTCTTGACCGCATTGATCACATCTTGGTGATTGGGCAACCACTCTGCCAACAATACCGGCGAATAGGGCGCGGGGGTATCGGCCGTATTTATTTTTTGGATCGGCGCATCAAGATAATCGAACGCATGTGCCTGTACATGATAGATAATTTCGGACGCTACATTGCCAAATGGCCAAGCTTCTTCCAATATCACCAATCGGTTTGTCTTCTTCACCGATTTTAAGATGGCCGCATAATCCATAGGTTTAACGGTACGCAGATCAATAATCTCACAACTAATACCTTCTTTGGCCAATTCATCGGCTGCAATTTCTGCCTCCTTAATAATCTTGCCGAATGAAACTATGGTTACGTCATTGCCTTCTCTACGAATACTGGCCTCCCCTATCGGAATGGTATAATCTCCTTCGGGTACTTCGCCCTTATCACCGTACATCTGCTCAGACTCCATAAAAATAACCGGATCATCATCGCGAATAGCCGCTTTCAACAACCCTTTGGCATCTGCGGGGGTTGATGGCACCACTACTTTTAATCCAGGGCAGTTGGCATACCAGCTCTCAAAAGCTTGGGAGTGGGTCGCGCCCAATTGACCTGCTGAAGCGGTAGGGCCACGAAATACAATGGGACAAGGAAACTGTCCGCCCGACATTTGCCGGATTTTTGCAGCATTATTTATAATTTGATCAATACCGACCAATGCAAAATTAAAGGTCATAAACTCTATAATAGGCCGGTTGCCCGTCATGGTAGAACCGACACCGATACCGGCAAAACCAAGCTCGGATATAGGAGTATCAATAACGCGTTTTGCGCCGAATTCGTCCAACATGCCTTTTGAAGCCTTGTAAGCGCCATTGTACTCGGCAACTTCTTCCCCCATCAAATAGATAGATTCGTCGCGTCTCATCTCTTCTGACATCGCCTCTGCTATGGCTTCCCTAAATTGTAGTGTTTTCATATTTCGATAAGATTATTGCCGTGATACTTCCTGTTTTCAGGCGCAGGCAAAAATTTGAAATTATAAATCAATTCGAAGTTCGATGGCAGTAAAAATTCATGATAAATTTATTATGCGTGCATAATATTTTTGAAAATTAATAGTTATCTTAGCACAGTTATTTTTAAAGTTTACTACATGAAGATTTTAGTTTGCATCAGCAATGTACCCGACACCACCTCTAAGATTAATTTCACCGATGGCGAAACCAAATTCGACACCAATGGGGTGCAATTTGTCATTAACCCAAACGATGAATTTGGCCTTACCAGGGCCATGTGGTTCAAAGAAAAACAAGGGGCTACGGTACACGTCGCTACAGTGGGCGAAGCCAGTGTTGAACCCACCATGCGAAAAGCCTTGGCCATTGGGGCCGATGAAGCGATTCGCGTGAACGCTAACCCGACCGATGGTTTTTTTGTTGCCCATCAGCTAACCGAAGTCGTGAAAAGCGGAGAATATGATCTTGTCATCTGCGGAAGGGAATCTATCGATTATAATGGAGGCATGGTACCAGGGATCTTGGCCACGCTCTGCAATATGAACTTTGTAAACAGCTGCATTGGACTTGAAGTGGAAGGTACTGCGGTTACCGCAACCCGTGAAATAGATGGCGGAAAAGAAAAACTCGGCACCACGCTACCCTTAGTCATTGGCGGACAAAAAGGGCTCGTTGAAGAAAAAGACCTTAAAATACCGAATATGCGGGGCATTATGATGGCCCGTCAAAAGAAATTGAACGTGGTCGAGCCTGTAAGCGCCACAAATGCCACTACGGACATTAAATTCGACAAACCTGCGGCCAAAGGCGCGGTTAAATTGGTCGATTCGGTAGATGAATTAGTGAAACTGCTGCACAACGAAGCCAAAGTGATATAGTTGGCAGTTGGCCCCGAAGTGTCGGGGGCGGTGGTCAGTAACCTTCATCAAATACAAATAGATTAGCGAATACCTCAAGGGTATTTCAAAATAATAAAAAAACAGAAAATGTCAGTATTAGTTTATACCGAATCGGAGAACGGAAAATTCAAGAAGAGCGCTTTTGAAGTTGCCTCTTATGCCAGTGC
>JBATIN010000055.1:0-28828 GCA_049667765.1 Flavobacteriaceae bacterium | reverse complement strand
TACGAATACCATTGATTACGCTATAAAAGATGTATTTGAAGAAGGTGCCAAAACCATAGTATCTTTAGCGAGAATCGGGCTAATGCCCATGCCTTTGGATATTCTCGTAATCTATAATGATGGCAGTTCCGAAACATTCTATGCGCCATTGCGAATGATGCGCGGTGAAAAGGAGAATCCATATCCAGCCATAAAAAGAAGTGTTTTAGAAGATTGGCCTTGGGCTTATCCTACCTATGAATTTACCATTGACAGGCCTTTAAGCGATATTAAAGGTATACAGATCGACCCTTCTTTTTTAATGGCAGACGTACATGCCGAAAACAATACGTGGCAACCAAAAAATTAGTTCTTTTTTGCTCAGTTGACCAATTGCCATCACAGTGTTCAGACATTGTTATGGCAATTCGTTTTTATACCAGCGTTCCCTTTTGTACATCTTCGTTTTTGCGGTCCGTTCTCGATTTTGCATGAGAATTGCGTTTTTATCGACCGATCGGTTACGGTAGCCCAAAAGGTGAAAAATTGATTTAGCGTAATAACGGGCGACAGAAACATTGACCAAAAGGCTTTCTTTTTTATCATTGCTCCATGAAATACCAGGGAGTAAAACTAAAAACGAATCAAATTTGATTTTTCGTAAAAATGCCGATAGCCACAGGGCCGATTTTGGCGTACGGCGAATTAAGAAAAACCCTTCTTCACCTTGTTCTTGATACAAAGGCATGAAAAGGATAGTGTTTTTTTCTGCTTTTATAGTTTGATCGTTCAAAACGGCAAGCAAGGTGCCTTTTTCAATTTCCTGAAAATTTTGGAACCCCTGATTCATTTTAAAATCATCAAGGGCCAGCAAGGGTTGTCTATAAATAACTTCATAGAAATGCACATTGCCTTCCGCAGCGGTTAACAGCTGTTGATAATAGGTATAATAATCTAACACATCCTTTTTCTCGATAAATCCCGCAAAGACTAGGCATAACCATGTAAAAGCAATACTGTTCGTTACGGCCTGCCGTTCAACATGTTGACCAGACTCAAACCCTAACGCAACATAGCCTTTTTCGTTCATATGGCTCAACAAAGGGCCTTCAAGATATTCTTCGATGCCTAGAATGGTCGGTACCGGAAAAAGCCTTGAAAACTTTCTGTTGATCATTGCGTCATTTATGGTTATAAAAGGAAGGCTCTTACTCGAGGTAGTATGAAAATCGATAAAGTAAAACGGTGGCGACTTTGTTTCGAGCAGCTCTAAGAGCAATTCATAAATTTCTGAAAGCTCATTTTCCTCTGAGCTAAGTTCTAATTTAGGCTTGGCCATTATTTTGGCTATTTGTGTAGTAGTCCAAAGTCGGTTCAGGTCTTGATCTAAAAAGCGTCTATTTTTTAACTGCGCAGGAATATTTCCCCGAATTCCGAAAATTGCTCCGTACATCTCAAAGGTAGGCTTGCGCAATTCTTCAAAAACAAGTTCTAAAGCTTTGACACCTGCCATTTCATTTCCATGAATCCCGCCGAAAAAAATTACGGTAGGGCCTTTTCTCTTTCCTTCAATTTGTCCAATTAACCTTTTTGTATTTGTATTTTGGAACTTTTCTTTGGTTTGGGTCATCAACTATACATCGTTAGAAGTAATTAATCCCAGTAATTTTTTCCCTTTTACTACTGGCAGGCAATTTATTTTACGAGCTTCCATTAACTCTCGAGCCATTTTAAGGGAGCTATCGGCAGATGCGGTCACTAGATCGGTTTTCATGATATCTTTAATACAAGTGCCTATTATTTCGGGTTGTTCTAGATACCGCTCCACATCTGTCCAAGTAAGTAATCCTACAAGATTAAAATGAATGTCCATAATGGGAACATGATGTATATTTTTCCATTGCATCATTTTTAGTACCAGTTCGGCACTATCATTTTCCTGTGCCGTAATGGTCTTGGTCCGCATACGTTGTCTTACGGTTTTCTCTTTTAACTCAGAAGTGAATTCGTTACTGCCCACTAATTCCCAGGCATCGATCGTATATCCTTTTTGCTCTCGGTCATACATGGCGGCCGTTAGCATTCGAAGTGCATCGGGAGTTTCGTGTTCTTTTTTCAATTCTCGAAAACTTCGGACCATCCATCTTGCGCCATTTCTATATTTTATCCTATTCTCGATAATCGACAAATATCGTTCGACATCCTCAGGAAGAACGTTCATTCGATATAACCCTTTATACGCCATCGGTAATAAGTGATCCAATAAGAGTTCTTTATAGGGAATCAATGCGCCATCCCAATAAAATTGCACGGCATTGCCATATCGTGCAGCATTGTAGAAATTGCTCTTTATGTCCTTAAAATCCATTTTTGTATGTATAGCATCGAATTTTTTCGGCCTACCCTGCATCAGTCCGACCCAGAATAGCATATTTGCAATTTCATCGGTCGTCGTCGGCCCTGAAGGCATATATCTGTTTTCAATTCGTATATGTGGCTTACCTTCCGTCACTCCATAACAGGGTCGGTTCCATTTGTAGACGGTTCCATTGTGTAAATTGAGCGCCTTTAATTTAGGCGTAATTCCTTTTTTCAATTCCAACATACTATCTGTTTCAAAATCAGCGCTAAGCAGGCTTCTAAAATTAATTAGACTATCCTTGAAAAAGTCAGCTACAGACCCTTTGACCCAATCACTACCGAATCCTACCCGAGATTCACGTTCGTTTAGCAAATAGGTGCTGGCACGGGTATCGACACTCTGTGTAAAAAGTGCGATTCTCGTCTCTTGCCAAAGTTCTTTGCCCATTAATAGCGGAGAATTAGCGCACACCGATAATACTGGGCCTGCAATTGCTTGTGACCAATTATAGCAATCCCTAAAATCATCTACATCAATCTGAAGATGGGCTTGAAAGCTGGTATTGCAGCCTTCAAAAAGAATGGAATCATGATGCAAATTAATCTCGTCGACACCCCTAATGTGAAGCTCCAAATCTTCACCACGAACATCTCGTATGATTTGATCTAGTATTATATATCTTTCAACAGGAGCCATAAAAGGCCTTTCCAAATGTCGGGCATCTATTGTAGGTAGTATTCCTGTTAGGATTATTTTCAAATCATTCTTGGCGGCCTCACGACCAGCTTTCGCCAGTAAAACATCCAATTGTCGATGCATTTTTGAAAAGCAATCACCGGTCAAGGTCAATGGGTCAAGATTGGCCTCTAAATTATATAAGGCCAGTTCGGTCGTAAAATAAGGATCATTCAAGGTCTTTAACACCTCCATCGCTTTGGTCGAAGGTTCCCATGCATTATCGACCAAGCAGAATTCTTGTTCCGCCCCGATACGCAAAGGTTTCTTCTCGAACATGCCCTGATTTAACATAAAATCCAAGGCTTCTATGTCACTTAGAATACTACCAATGTATTTTAACTTGTCGGAGCTGTCTTTAAAACCTTTCACCTTTAGTTCTCCCATATTTCTCTTTTTGTTGAGTTAGCCAATGTAGTTTCATTGTAAGATACCATTGTTGGTGGCATATAACTATGACAAAGGTCATGAGCTTAAACTGGGGTTTTTATTCTACTTTTGTCCGGTTATGACATTCTCTTTTCCGAAAAAAGAAAAACTCAAAAGCCAAAAGCTGATCGATCTACTCTTCGAGGAAGGAAAAACCATGTCCGTCTACCCTCTTAGGTTAATTTACTTGCGCACTAATTTACCTGAAGGTGTTAAATTTCAAGTCGGGGTCGCGGTACCGAAAAAAAAATTCAAGAGTGCTGTAAAACGAAATCGTATTAAAAGGCTACTTAGAGAAGCCTATAGATTAAACAAAGACCTGATTTTTAACAATAGTGAGGGCGAGTTTGCGTTTCTATTTTTATACCTTGGAAAAGAGATGCCCTCCTATTCGGAAGTAGAAAAGGGCATGAAAAAAATGCTTCAGAAATTTATCGAAACGATAGGCCATGAAAAAGATCATTAAAAAACAAATTGTAATACCACTAATTGCAATTGCCCTACTCATTGTAGGAAGCGGTTTTAAAAGCGACTTCTTCGAAATTGCTAAACAAATAGAAATCTTCACTACACTGTTCAAAGAGCTGAATATGAACTATGTTGATGAGACCAACCCGGCAGAACTTATGGATACCGCCATTAAAAATATGTTGGATGACCTAGACCCCTACACCAAATTCTTGAACGAACAAGATGTAGAGGCCTTTAAAATCAATAATGCAGGCGAATATTCGGGTATCGGGGCCTTAGTGCGTTCTTATGATGACAAATTGGTGGTCATAGAGCCCTATAAAGATTACCCTGCCGATAAGGCCGGACTCAAGGCCGGAGACGAAATCATAAAAATTGGAGATATCAATGTTTCCGATTATGACGATAATGCCACTGAACTTTTAAAAGGTGCCGACAATACCTCGGTAACTGTTACCTACAAAAGACAAGGAGAAACCAAAACGACAACTATCAATCGTGCAGGCGTTGAAGTAGACGCAGTGCCCTTTTATAAAATGGTCGATGACAAAACTGGGTATATCGTTCTGGCAAAATTCAATGCCAAGGCTTCTGAACAGACCAAAAGTGCCCTTATCGATCTAAAAGGTCAGGGCGCCCAAAAAATTATTTTGGACCTTAGGGGAAATCCAGGTGGGCTGCTTTCCGAAGCTATAAACGTAACCAATATTTTTATAGAAAAAGGCGAACTTATCGTAACTACCAAATCAAAGGTCAAAAAATTCAACCAAGAGTACAAGACCAAGAACAAAGCGGTGGATACTGAAATTCCGTTAGTCGTATTGGTGAATGGTAGTAGCGCCTCGGCCAGTGAAATTGTCTCTGGCGGACTACAAGATTTGGACCGTGCGGTCATCATGGGTGCTCGCAGTTTTGGAAAGGGCCTTGTGCAGCGCCCCATGAAACTGACCTATGGTACCCAATTAAAAGTGACCATAAGCCGATATTATACTCCTTCTGGGCGATGTATACAATCGCTGGACTATTGGAACCGCGATGAAGAGGGCAATGCCGTTCGCAATACCGCGTACACCGATTTTAAGACCAAAAACGGCAGAAAGGTTCAAGATGGTGGCGGCGTATTGCCCGATATCGAAATAGCGGCCTTGCGATCAAACGACCTTACCGATGCCCTGGTGTACAATAATGTGGTCTTCGATTTTGCTACGGATTACTACTACAAAAACAAAGTAGCCGACCCCAATACCTTTACCTTCGCCGAAAGCGATTTTCAAAACTTCAAAAGTCATGTAGCCCAAAGTGATTTTTCATTCGAGACCAAGACGGAAAAAACCTTAAAAGAAGCACTTACCAATCGCGAAGAGGTCATATTCAACGACGCCATCGAAAACGACTTTAAAGCCTTGCTGGCCGACATCAACAAGAGCAAAATAATCGCACTGGATACCTACCAAAAGGAGATCCGAAAAAATTTGGAAGACGAAATCATCAAGCGCTATTTCTACCGTGAGGGCCTTTATGATTACTATTTAAGTCATGATGAAGCGATTTTGGCGGCCACCGAGCTCTTGGGGAATGATGGAAAATACAGGGATATTTTAAGATAGTAGGGCATTGTCCCTTTTTTTGGGTTAACCTTTTGCTTTGCAAGGTTTTAGGTACATAAAAAATCTGCCATTCATGCCTGTTTCAACCGTTCTATAAATTTCCTTATCTTCCTCATGAATTAAAAACAACTGCCATTAAAACGCATCAGTCTAAATTACTATTCGATGCCGAAGCCATTTTAGGTGAAGGCCCAGTCTGGGATTGGCAAAAACAGCTATTGTATTGGGTCGATATCGAAGCAAATACGCTTCACCGGCACAATCCATTGACAGGAAAAAACCAAAACTGGGAATTTGACACGATGCTTGGAGCTGCAGTTCCCATGGAAAACGGAAAACTGCTTTTGGCACTAGAATCAGGCTTGGCAACCTTTGATTTAAATACCGAAAAATTGATAAAACACCCTGTTTTAGAAAATTCAGACCCAAAAATGCGTTTTAATGACGGAAAAGTAGGGCCTAACGGCAATTTCTATATAGGTACCATGCATAAAGCCTTCGAATCACATACGGGAAATCTTTATTGCATTTCAAAAGACCTCGAAACCTCCATTGCAATTAAGCAAACCACGATTTCCAACGGTATGGCATGGTCGGGCGACAGAAAAAAATTCTATTATATCGATAGTCCTACGTTTCAAGTACAAGCCTTTGATTACGACCTTAAAATGGGCACTATTTCAAATGGAAAAACCGCTTTTGCCATTCCAAAAGAATATGGGAGTCCGGACGGGATGAGTATCGATGCCGAAGATATGATGTGGGTTGCCCATTGGGGCGGGCATTGTGTTCGAAGATGGAATCCAAATACCGGCGAAGTTCTTGAAAAAATTGAGGTTGCTGCGCCCCACGTCACTTCTTGTTGTTTTGGTGGTAACGATTTAAAAACCTTGTATATTACCTCGGCAAGAAGTGGCATGACTGAGCAGCAACTACAAGAATACCCACTTAGTGGCGGACTCTTTGTGTACAATACCCAAGTAAAAGGAACCCCCATAAATTATTTCTAATGCACTACTCAGGAATTAAAGACAAAGTAGCCATCATAACAGGTGCCGGGGAAGGTATTGGCCTGGCCATTGCACAAGTATTGGTGCGCGAAGGCACCAAAGTAGTGCTTAATGATGTGGATGCTTCAAAAGCTGAAAAATCGGCTATTGCACTCGATAAAATAAATAAGGGCAATTGTCTTGCCTTTTCCGGGGATGCCGGGGATATGGCAATCATCAATAAAATGGTCGATTTTACCCTGGCCCATTTTGGAAGGCTTGACATCATCGTACCCAACGCCGGAATTACCATTTTTGGCGATTTTCTTGATTTTACCCCTGAATCCTTTGAAAAAGTAATGCGCTTGAACCTTCAGGGAGCATTTTTCTTAGCACAACGTGCCGCGAAGGAAATGATCAAACAAGGTTCAGGTGGTAGAATTGTACTTCTATCATCACAGGTCGGTATTCGTGCCTACCACAACCTGACCGCATACGGAATGACCAAAGCAGCTTTGCATTTTATGGGCCAGAACTTAGCCTTTGGCCTAGGGGGTCACGGTATTACAGTCAATACCATTGCGCCAGGGGCCACTTTGACTGAGCGTACTAAACTAGAACAACCAGATTACGAAGGCGTATGGAGCAAACTGAACCCCAACAAACGTGTGGGGAAACCTGAAGATATTGCGAATACTTGTCTTTTTCTTCTATCTGATGAAGCACTACATATTAATGGACAACTGATTCCTGTAGATGGTGGGTGGACTACGGCGGGTAAATATCCTGAAGATCTATGCTAATCAATATTTAGGGATGAAGCTAAACTGTGTTCATCATATCGCCATTATCTGCTCTGACTATGAGAAGTCAAAGTCCTTTTATACCGAAGTATTGGGGTTGACAATCATCAAGGAATTCTACAGAAAACAACGAGATTCATATAAATTAAACCTTGCCTTGAACGGGGATTATGTTATTGAGCTCTTTTCTTTTCCCGATCCGCCAAAACGGGTTTCACAACCTGAAGCGGTCGGTTTGCGCCATTTGGCTTTTGAGGTAGATGATCTTGAAAAAGCAGTTTTAGCATTACGAAACAAGGATATTTTTCCTGAGCCTATTCGAATGGATGAATACACTGGCAAAAAATTTACATTTTTCAGTGACCCTGACGGACTACCTATTGAATTCTATGAAAAGTGATGGTCAAATATCAAGGTAAAGCATTTGGTACGTTTTATAAAAACAAACCCCTTGGTTTGTTCTCTTGCTTTTAGCGGATAACATTAATGCTAATAGGCTTTTTATCGATTATTTCACGTTGGTAATCTGTATGGGGATACCTGTAACGTCTATTACAATATCTATAAAACCGACCCGGTGGTCGGTTTACTAATGTTCTCTAAATTAGAGCTAAACCTTAAAATAGACCTTGTGTTTGTCAAGAAAATAAGTGACGTACCAAAAAATAAACAGTACGAAAATAGCATTGGTTACCATGATCCATGGCATGGCAATACCCAGAGGGGTCAAAATGCCTTCTGTCCAAATCTTTCCAAAATCACGAAACCATTGTACGCCTACAGTTTCAGAAAATAGATAGATGAAAATAGAATTGGTGCCGACCACTGAAAAAATAGTTAGCCATTTTCTTTTGTATCCCCTCACATCAATCAACCAATAGAAGAGTACCAAGGTTAAAATAGCAAAACCGCCGGAAGCCAAGGTAAACGAAGAAGTCGCGATTCGCTTAATAATAGGGGTAATGTTCAAAAAGTCCATGGCGAACCCCAATACAAGAATTATGGTGCCCCAGATCAAAAGAGGTTTTATCCTGTCTTGCGCCGACTTGGAAGAGAGCAATATCTGCCCACAAACAACGCCCCAAATAGTATGTGCGGCGGTCGGTATAAAATTAACGAACACCCAATACCCATCGTTTACTTGACCCATAACCAATAGATCAACCCAAGATCCAAAGCTATCATGACCCTGTGCATAAGGTGCTTCGGGATTGTAGATGCGATAGAGCACTTCGGTCAAGGCCAATAACCCTATCGAAATGCCTATTTGAGCCTTGTGCGACAAATTCATGATGGCATAAGCAATTAAAATAGTAAAGGCCAATTGCACAAGAACGTTCCATAGTTCCCAAACCAAGGCATGGCTATAAACACAATGAAGTAAGACACCGAAACTGAACAATAAAAAACAGCGTTTTAAAATGTGTTTAGTAGCAGCTGTCCGATTTCCGGTGGCAAGGCGTTTTTTTAACGAAAATGGCATGGCGACCCCTACGATAAACATAAAAAATGGCTGGATCAGATCCCAAAATCGTAGTCCGTTCCAAGGGTGATGGTGCAGCTGATGGGCCAACCCGGAGAAGGCGGTACCTTCGGTCAATACGGCAAAGTTATGATGAAATCCGGCCGCTTCGGCGATCAGTAAAAACATGGTGAGTCCGCGAAACACATCCAAAGAAAATAAACGCTGCGAAGTATTCGATACTGGTTGCGACATAAATCTATATAAGACTAGTTACAATTAGAACAAGATAAAGGTTATTATTGAAATTAATCCATATCTTATATCTTCAAAAGATAAGTAAAATACCCATGGTTTTAGAAGAACAGAAAAAAAAATTTCAGAAGGAAGGGTATCTCGTAGTCCCCAAATTAATAGATGCTAAAGACGTGCAATACTACAGTGATCTGTACAACTCGTTTTTAAATAATTCAATTGATGCATCACGATATCGATCAGATTTATCGGGAAGCACGGAAAAAACGGAAAAAATCACCCAGATCATGGTGCCGAGCAAGCTTGTACCCGAGCTACTGCAAAGACCAATACATCGAAAATCACTACAAATAGCAAAAGAGTTGATGGGAGAGGACATTGAACTTGATTTCGATATGTTAATCAACAAGGCACCTCATACAAATACCGAAACCCCATGGCATCAAGATGCAGCATATTGGATCAATATGCCCGATAAAAGAGCGGCGAGCTGCTGGGTGGCCATTGACCGTGCCCATAAAGAAAATGGATGTATGTGGTACACCCCTAAATCGCATTTATTGCCTTTGTTGCCACATGCACAAACTGGATCAAAAGGAGCTTTACAATGTGAGGGCACCGAAGATAATTCCGTATTTATTGAACTTGAGCCTGGCGGTTGCGTATTTCACCAAGGAGGTACTTTGCACTATAGTAGGGGCAATACCACAAGTGAGAACCGAAGGGCTTTTATTACCAATTTTCGGCCCAAAGCAATGATCGAATTGGAGCGAGAACAAGGTGTTGACCACACCGGAGAACGAGAAATAAGAACAAAATAAATATGAAGATGGTAAAAAATTTAATGCTTTTGGGGTTATTGGTGTGTGGTACATATATCATTGGGCAAGACAAAAAAGTAGAAGAAGTTATAAAACCGATCCCTAAACCACAGTCTTTTGTGACTATGCATCAAGGTAATTTTGCCGGAAAATCCCTTAAATACAAGGCGACCGCTAAAGAAACCTACTTGACGAACACCGAAGGAGATTCGGTAGCTTCTATTTGGTCCGTTGCATATACCCTTGATCCTTTGGGCGATAAAACAAAAAGACCGGTGACCTTTGTTTTCAACGGTGGACCTGGGTCTGCTTCTATGTGGTTGCACATGGGTTTTTTTGGTCCAAAAATCGTAAAGGTCGATTCCGATGCCATAAAAGATGACGGTGCAGCACCTTATAATCTTGTAACCAACGACCATGGGCTCTTGGACCTGACCGACATTGTTTTCATCGACCCCGTAGGTACAGGCTACAGTCGTGTTGTTGGAAAAGGGAAAGAGAAGGATTATTGGGGATTAAAAGAGGACGCGAAATCAGTAGCGCAATTTATGCGCCAGTGGATTACGGAGAACGAGCGCTGGTTTTCACCAAAATATATTGCCGGAGAGAGTTTCGGCACCACGCGCGCAGCCGCTGTAGCAGGAGAATTGGAAGATGAAGGCCAAACCATGGCCCTGAACGGTCTTATTCTTATTTCACAGGCCTTGGACTATGCAGGCTCCACCTCGGTTCAGGACAATATTACTTCTTTTGTGACCTATTTGCCCAGTATGGCAGCCTCGGCATGGTATCACAAAAAAGCAGGACAGGGAAAATCGCTGGAGAGTTTTGTACAAGAATGTAGAGCGTTCAACTACACTACCTATACCCCTGCACTTTATAAAGGAAATCTATTAAATGCAACAGAAAAAGATGAAATAGCAGAAAAATTATCGTATTTCATAGGCCTTGATAAGAATTATATCTTAAGGTCAGACCTTAGGGTGCTTGTTCCTCGCTTTCAAAAACAACTGTTGGCCGAGAAAGGTCTGGCCATTGGTAGGTTAGATGGGCGCTTTATGGGCGATGAGGCCGACAAGGTTTCAGAATATCCACATTTAGGGGACCCTTCCAGTTATCAAATCGATGCGGCTTACACGGCTTCCCTTAATCATTATTTTGCCTCAGAGCTTCAGGTAAAAATGGATCGCCCTTATTTAACTTCCAATAACAAAATCGGCGAACTATGGCGATGGCGCCCTGTACCCGACGGAACCTATTGGGAACCTTCGGCACCGAATGTAGCACGGACTTTAGGCGATGCCATGCGCCGAAATACTGGAATGAAAATATTGGTCGCCAGTGGTTATTACGATCTTATCTGTCCTTTTTTTGATACGGAATACACCTTTGCCAGAAACGGAATAGTGAAAGAACGAGTGAAACTGACCTATTACGAAGGAGGCCACATGATGTACCTTCATGAACCTGATCTGATAAAACTATCAAAAGATATTCGTGCCTTTTTGACAAAAGATTGATTTCTTATGGGCACAACGAACCTTCTAGTAAGCTTCTTATCTATGTTATTGCTTTTTGCATGTAAAGAATCTTCTAAAGAAATAGTTGTTGAATCAAATAACTCTAAAAAATCTAATGGTATTTCGTTGGTATTGCTTGGTACGGTTCAAGACGCGGGGTCTCCACAAATCGCTTGTGAAAAATTGTGCTGTAAGAACCTTATCGAAACCAACGCTTTAGAAAGAAGAATAGTTTCCTTAGGAATTATTGACTCCGAGGCACAAGAAACATTTCTATTTGATGCCACTCCAAATATTACGGAACAACTACGATTATTAAAGCAATCTACCTCATGGGATGCCAATGAAATACCAAACGGAATATTTTTGACACACGCCCATATCGGCCATTATACGGGGCTGATGTATTTAGGTAAGGAAGCGAGCAATGCCAATAAAGTTCCTGTCTATGCAATGCCCAAAATGAAATCCTTTTTATCCTCCAATGGGCCGTGGGACCAATTGGTAACGAACGGGAACATTACACTTCAGCCCTTACATGACGAAGAAGAAATAGAAGTAACTCCGAAGATAAAAGTACTGCCATTTAAGGTACCACACCGCGATGAATATTCTGAAACCGTTGGGTATAAAATTAGTGGCCCCAACAAAAGTGTCCTTTTTATTCCCGATATCGATAAGTGGGGGAAATGGGAAACAAATATTATTGCAGAAATCACCAAGGTCGATTATGCTTTTTTAGACGCTACCTTTTACGATGCGGAAGAAATCAACAACCGCGATATTTCCGAAATTCCACATCCATTTCTTGTCGAGAGTATGGAACTTTTTAAAAATCTTCCTCCTTCGGAAAAGAAAAAGGTTCACTTCATTCATTTTAACCACACCAACCCCTTATTGAACCCAAAGAGTGAGCAATCACTAAAGGTCTTGGAACTTGGGTTTAAGGTGGCCCGAAAGAACATGGTCTTCGAGCTTTGAAAAAAGAAGACTGTTTTTGATTACTTTTAAGAAAAACAACGTCTTTGTCCATGATTTCAAAAAAGATCTGCACTGCAACCTTGCTCATTCCGTTGGCTTTTTTGAGCTGTACGTTTACCGAAGAAAAGAAAACGGTGAACGAAGAATATAAAACATGGTCATCGTATTTGGGCGATTCAGGCCGAAGCCATTACTCAACCCTCTCTCAAATCACTCCCGAAAACATAAAAAACCTCAACGTAGCATGGTCGTATGAGGCCCAAGATTGGGGCCAGATGCAAATGAGCCCTATAGTGGTCGATAGCATACTATATGGGGTTACGGCCGCCCTTCGTGTGGTGGCCCTAAATGCCGAAACGGGTAAGGAAATATGGCAGTTCGGTGATTCTTTACAGGTGTGGCATTCGACCAGCAGGGGCGTATCATACTGGGAAAAAGGCGGTGATAAACGAATTTTATGCACCCGAGGTTCTGATCTTTTCGCTTTGGATGCGCTTACCGGAAAACCTATTAAAACCTTTGGTGAAAATGGAAAAGTAGATTTACGAAGCGGCATGCCCGAGTCTGCTAAGAACAAATTTGTTATTTCCAACACCCCTGGTACCATTTACAAAGACCTTATTGTGATGCCTATACGTCTTTCGGAAGGAGCGGGAGCCGCCCCTGGAGATATTATGGCCTTTAACGTAATTACAGGTGCGGTGGAATGGGTTTTTCATACCATTCCGTATCCTTATGAAGAAGGCTATGAAACCTGGGAAAACAAGGATACCTATAAAAGTGATCTAGTTGGTGCCGGAAATAACTGGGCAGGCATGGCGGTCGATGACGAAACAGGAATTATATATGTGCCCACTGGGTCTGCTGCGCCAGATTTTTATGGCGGACTACGAAAAGGCAGCAACCTTTATACCAACTGCTTATTGGCCCTCGATGCAAACACGGGCAAACGAATCTGGCATTTTCAGCTGACCCATCATGATATTTGGGACCGAGACCCCCCTGCCCCGCCCAATCTATTGATGGTCGAACGTGATGGGAAAAAGATACCTGCCGTGGCCCAAGTGACCAAACAAGGCTATGTGTATGTCTTTGACCGAAATACGGGGGAGCCCCTTTTTGACATTGCGGAAGTTGCCGTACCCCCATCTACTTTGGCCGGTGAAACAGCTTGGCCGACCCAGCCTTTTCCGGTAAAACCCAAGCCCTTTGCACGCCAATCGAACACCTTGACCGAGGTGGATGTGAGTCCATTTGCTGAAAATCTAGATTCTTTAAAACAAATTATATCCCAGGCTAATAAACAGCTCTATGCCCCGCCGAGCCTTGAACCCAACCTTTTGCTGCCGGGATATGACGGGGCCGCCGAATGGGGCGGTACGGCAGCTGATCCCGAAGACGGTATCATTTATGTTAACTCCAACGAAATGGCCTGGATCATGAAAATGGCCGAAGATGATGGTAAGGGCAATGGGCTTCCTTTTGGAGAAGGCGTTTATAATGCCTATTGCATGACTTGTCATCAAACAGACCGAGAAGGGCTTGTCGCCAGTGGTTATCCATCCCTGTTGGACCTACAGTTCAAAAAAGATAAAGCTGAGGTGAAAGCTATTATTACCAACGGCAGAGGAATGATGACAGGATTCCCTCAAATTCCTGAAATAGAAATAAACGCCCTTTTACAGTTTCTTTTTGATGAAGAAATAAAACATAATGTTTCAGAAAACAATCTAGCAATCACAACCAATCCCATGCCGTACAAGCACTTGGGCTATACCAAGTTTCTGGACAGTAACGGACTTCCGGCCATTTCGCCGCCATGGGGTACCTTACATGCCATTGATCTAAATACCGGTGAGTATATTTGGTCGGTTCCTTTTGGGGATACGCCTGAATTAGGAGCAGAAGGTAAAGGCACGGGTACTGAAAATTACGGTGGCCCTGTAGTTACAGAAAACGGACTCCTATTTATAGGTGCGACTCGAGACGGATATTTTAGGGTTTTTAACAAGCATACTGGTGAAATACTATGGGAATACAAACTTCCGGCCGCTGCTTTTTCCACTCCGGCCATGTATGAGGTAAATGGCAAACAGTATATCGCAATCGCCTGTGGGGGCGAAAAACTCGGTACTGAGAAAGGGAACAAGATTATTGCCTTTGCATTGAAATAGCAACTATTTATCGCAAGGAATGTCATTGTACTTTCCGCCTTCATTACTAGTCATTCTATATTCCGCTAGCTCTTCATTAAGATCGAAATCAGAATGCTGGTAGTCGGGCGTGTACAAGACCGTATCCCAATAGCTGGTTCGTGGTTCGGTGGCCCTAAGGTCATTTGTGCGTTGCATCCAAGCTTGAAGTTCACTTCTAAGCTTGCTTAAAACGGCCTCGTACTTTGGGTTTGCCGCTTCGTTTTTCAAATTATAGGGGCTATCGGCCAAAACGTACAATTCTTCCGAAGGTCGTTTTCCGAAGGATAATTGAAAATAATCGTTGTCTAACGATCTACCCTCCATTTTCATGACCAGAAATTTCGTGATCGAGTTATCTACATCGCCATATTGCCCGACGGAAACATGTGTATTTGGATCCCCGGCAGGCCAACGGTCGGGCTCAAAATTTTTGATGTACAAATACTCCGTATTGCGAATGGCGCGAACCGGATAACTCAGATTTCCCTTTCTGACATTCGCATGCCTTTCTCTTTCTAAAAACACACGGCTTCGGTCTGATTTTGTTGCATCTGTTGAAAACAATTCCAACAAACTCTTTCCGCTGAACGTTTTTGGTATTTCTAGTCCGGCCGCCTCCAAGAAAGTAGGCCCAAAATCGACAAAATTCATAAAGTCTGAAATTCGTAAACCCCCTTCGATATGGCCCTTCCAATACATCGCCAAAGGCATTCTGGTTCCATAATCATATACCGTCGCTTTTGCCCTGGGAAAGGGCATGCCATTGTCGCTAGTCATTACGATAATGGTATTTTCCAATAGTCCTTCTTTCTTTAGGGTTGCGATAATATTCCCCGACTCCCTATCAAAACGTTCCACTTCATAGTAATAATCCATAATATCATTACGAACACAAGGCAGGTCGGGCAGAAAACCGGGCACATGAACCTTACTTAGGTCCATTCCTGTTTTAACCCCCGTATTTGCTTCATAATCCCTATGCGGGTCTTGACTTCCAAACCAATATGAGAAGGGCTGCCCGCTTTTTTTCTCTTTTAGAAAAGTATTAAAGTCAACATATTCTTTTCCTGCGGGATTTTTCGAATATCCTCCCGCTTCAAAATCCCCAGGGCCCCAGCCCTTTCTACTTTTACCCGTATGATAACCCGCTTCTTTTAATACCGAAACCCAATTGGGAAATTTAGAGGGTATAACAGACCATAAATTGCCGGCGGACTCGATCTGATGTGGATAACGCCCCAATAATATACTGGCTCGAGAGGGCGAACATGACGGGGCGGCACAATATGCATTCTCAAACAAAGCGCCGTTGCTGGCCAAGGCATCAAAGGTTGGGGTACGAACAGTTTCATCTCCATAAATTCCAGCATGTGGATACGACCAATCATCAGCAATCAAGAAAACAATATTAGGGCGAGACGCTTGGGTAGTACCCGTTGTTGTTTTTGCAACCCTTGCCGCTGAGCTAAAAAGCAAGCCTATACCCACGGTTAAAAAAAATATCAAGAACTTCGGGCGGGTCGTTGGTCTTATCGTTTTCATTGTTTAATTTTCACGGTATTCTTCTTAAATATAGGCAACAATGGATAAAATACGCGTATTAATCGTCGGATGTGGCAATATGGGTACCTCCCACGCCCGAGCCTATCATACATTATATGGTTTTGAAATTGTTGGTCTTGTCAGTCGCAAACCCGTAAGCCGTGAAAAACTCTCCAACGAATTAGGCGGTTATGCCACATTTGGCGATTATGAAACCGCAATTCGAGAAAGCAAGCCCGATGCCGTTTCCATAAATACCTATCCCGATACCCATGCCGAATATATTAGAACGGCATTAAACGCCAACGCCCATGTTTTTGTAGAAAAACCATTGGCATTGACTGTTGAAGAAGCGCAAAGTCTGGTCGATTTGGCCAAGGCCAAAAACAAAAAAATGGTAGTGGGCTATATTTTACGAGTACATCCGGCCTGGGCGAAATTTGTAGACCTTGCCCGTAGTTTAGGAAAACCCTTAGTGATGCGCATGAACCTCAACCAGCAAAGTTCTGGCGAACATTGGCACACGCATAAACAATTGATGAACAGCATGTCTCCTATTGTAGATTGCGGCGTGCATTACGTAGATGTGATGTGTTTGATGACCCAATCATCCCCCATCAGTGTTAGCGCCATTGGGGCCCGACTATCCGATGAAATCGATTCAAAAATGTACAATTACGGACAGCTGCAAGTACGATTTAAAGATGGCTCGGTAGGATGGTACGAAGCAGGCTGGGGACCTATGATGAGCGAGACGGCTTTTTTTGTAAAAGATGTAATCGGGCCTAAAGGCTGTGTTTCAATTATTGATGAGGCAAAAGGCGATTCTGACGATGTAGATGGTCATTCTAAGACCGGTGCTTTAAAACTACATCATGCTACGACAGATGATCAAGGTAACTTTACGAAGCAAGACGAATTTATAGACACTTCCGACGAACCCGACCATGACGGCCTTTGCCTATTGGAACAAGAATATTTTTATTCGGCCATAGCCGATGACCTAGACCTTAGCGACCATTTACGCGATGCGGTCAATAGTCTGCGCATTGTACTTGCGGCAGATGAATCGTACCGAACGGGGAAGACCGTCGAGTTATAACCTACTCTATGTCATGCTTAGCATAGTCGAAACAAATCAAGCCGACGAATTATGCCCGTTCAGAAGTCCTTTTTACTATGCCAAACATGATGTGGATCAATCTTTGAACAAAGGTATCATGGATAAATCGATCAAGGCCTCCCCTTCTTCATTTAACATTCGCTTGGTTCGCAGGTACCGCTTGCGGTTCCATTCATCAAAGTTCGCGGCATTGGGGTCCATGCTGCTGATCCGTATCATGTTCGAGGCATGAATAAATTCGTTATTGCCGATCCACATGCCAACATGCACCACTTTTTCTTTGGTTGAATCGGTTGCCTTGGTGCCGAAAAAAAGCAGATCGCCTTTTTCCAGGTTGTCGAAATTTTGAACCGAATCAATGGGCTTTCCGGCATGCACCTGTTGTGATGCATCTCTAGGGATGACCATGCCGTTAAGAAAATAAACGGTTTTGGTAAACCCGCTACAGTCCATTCCTTTCGTAGAAGTACCTCCCCACAAATAGGGCACGCCCATTAATGTTTTAGAAGTGTTGACCAGACTTTCGGTGGTGTGATCGAGGGCCTCGATCCAAAATTTGTATTCCCTGGCCTCATTACGGGCAACATTAGCCAGCCGCCCATCTGGAAATTTTACCACAAAATAAGGTCTTTTGTAGTCCACTACCTCTAGTACACTTCCCGCAACCAAATCGGAGACAATAGATTCGTTCCATTCAAGCTCTCCGGTGGTATAAGCATGACCATAGGTTTTTGTAAATATAATTTTATCATTGGCTTTCCATTCTTCCAAACGTGTAGGGTCCATCAGGGTAATTCCACCATCATCTACCCATGAAAGGTATTTATCAGGTGTTTGTATATAGAACCAACCGTCTTCCTTTTTCAATACTTTTACAGGGGTGCCTAAGGTTGCTTGCGTTGCCAATTCTGCCGAATGTTTGGGGTTGCTTCGAAGGTTGGCAACCGATATATTGACAATGGCCTGGGTCTTATCTTCTAGTTCTGCCGTGGGTAAAAGCTGTATGCTATCAACAAATTGAATATGCTCCGCAGTTAATTTTTGCTTTAAGGCATGAATAGCAGCTGGCATATCGCTTTCGCCTTTTAAAATGTAATTTTCCTTGTTTTTTATGGCCGCGACCTCGAAAAGTGCCACGCGCTTATCGGGGGCAAACTCTGCTCGTATCTTAGAAATTTGTACTTCTGGCCCATTTTCTTCGTTTTTTACCGTTTCGCAACCCTCCAAATAGAGGAAGACGCAACTGAATAACAAAGCCTTTGTACCGTTCTTCATCATCTTTGATTTATAGGTAAAAATAAGGAATATACATGATTCTCCATTTGTAATATTCCCAAACCCTAGGGCACAATCGAGGCTATTTTTCTTAATTTCGTGTTTTATGGATAAACTTAAGGTCATAGAACTTTTTGCCGGGGTGGGCGGCTTTCGCCTTGGACTTGAAAAAACTGGGAGTTTCAACGTTGTTTGGAGCAATCAATGGGAGCCTTCTACAAAGACGCAACATGCCTCAAAGGTATACGAAGCCCGTTTTGGAAGCAAGAATCATTGCAACGATGATATTGCCGAAGTGTCTACCGATACAATTCCCGATGCCGATATGTTGGTTGGCGGTTTTCCTTGCCAAGATTATTCCGTAGCGACCACTCTTCAAAACTCAAAAGGACTTATTGGTAAAAAAGGGGTGCTGTGGTGGAGTATCCATAAAATACTTTCCGAAAAGAAGAATCCACCAAAATATTTGTTTTTGGAAAATGTAGACCGTCTTTTAAAATCTCCCTCGAACCAAAGGGGGCGAGATTTTGCAATTATTCTTAAAAGTCTCAACGATTTGGGCTATGCGGTAGAATGGCGTGTTATCAACGCTGCAGATTATGGCATGCCCCAACGACGAAGACGCATTTTTTTCTTAGGTTACCATCAATCGACCCCAATTTATAAAAGACTACAGCAGGCAGACCCCTTGGATTGGATGCAGAATTCTGGAACCATAGCAACTGCTTTTCCCGTAAGTAAATCGTTAAAAGTGCCCGTTCGGCTTGAACTTAAAGGTGATTTGGTGAGCATCTCCAACAATTTCAACAAAGATGAAAAGCTATCACCATTCGAAAATACAGGGGTTTTTAGTAACGGAACCATACACTCGGTAAAATCTATGCCCTCATATGATGGCATTAGAACGGTTTTAGGCGATGTACTTGTAAAGGGTAAAATACCCGCTGAATTCTTTATCGACGAAAAGGACTATGCTAAATGGGATTATTTAAAAGGGGCTAAAAAGGAAGTTAGAACTGCGAAAAACGGCTATACCTATAACTATAGTGAGGGCGGCATGATTTTTCCGGATTGTTTAGACAAAGCTTCGCGAACCATAATAACAGGCGAAGGAGGTAAAAGTGCTTCTCGCTTTAAGCATGTGGTAAAAACTCCTAAAGGATTGCGCCGATTGACACCTATTGAACTTGAGCGTTTAAACATGTTCTCCGATGACCACACCAAACTGGAAGGCATCTCAGATGCAAAACGTGCATTTTTTATGGGGAATGCTTTAGTAGTCGGGGTGGTAGAAAAAATTGGAAAGGCTTTGTTGGACAATATCAAAACCTGATCGTGGCATTGCAGAGCAACTTTTCAGCTGACCTTGAACAAGAACGAAAATTATCTTTTTTGCTGGATAAATATTACCAAAAGCATCTAAAAAAATATTCTTTTGAACGGGTAAATAATCTTAAAAGACAATTACAGGGCATTGATCTTATCTTTACACAACATACAACTGGGCAACAGTTTTTTGTAGACGAAAAAGCCCAGCTAGATTATATTAATGAATCGCTACCTACTTTTGCTTTTGAACTGTTTTACAATAAAGGATCCAAAACAAAAAAAGGATGGCTTTTTGATATCTCGAAAAAAACCGATTTCTATGCCTTGGTCACTTCAATTTATAGTGACTTCCCCGACACTTTTACCTCTTCTAAAATAACTTTTGTAAACCGTTTGAAATTGATCGATTTTCTCGAAAAAAGGAATATTACCCAAAAGTATTTAAACTCCATCATTAACGAACACCCGGTGGGTGGAGCTGCAAAAATGAAAATTGTACATTTAGATCATCGCACTCAAGGTTACCTTTATTTCTCTACAAAAAACAAGGCCGAAAAACCAATTAACCTTATCTTAAAACTTGATTTTCTCGTTCAAAACGGAATTGCAAAGCCATTTGTTTAGGCGAGTTCACAAACCACTTGGTCGGTTCGTTATTAAAATTCGGGGTTCTTCTCCAAAAAAGTGCATTTCATCCTCAATTTAAGTTTTAGGCAGATTCTTTGCTACGCCTTAATGGCTGCACGATTGACAAAATAGACCCACTGGTCGGTTTGCTATATTACGCCTCTAAACCAATGTTTGAACTAGAACACTACTATTTGCGTATATTTATATAAAAATTTGTGATGAAAAAGTATATTCTTTATCTCATGACCGTGGGTTTCATGCTGTCGTGCAAAAAAGATGATAGTCCAGATCCGGAAATTCCCAAAGAAAAAGAAGTAGCGGTAGAATCCACAGAAAATAACCTACTTCAACTACAGGAGGCCCGGTTGGTAGATGCCAATAAAAACCCTGTTTATCTTCAGGGCATGGCCTTTAATAATTTTGTTTGGCAAGATGTTTCGACCCCCCCCGAACACCATTCAGAAATCGATTATCAACGCGTAAAGGCTATGGGAATGAACGTGGTTCGATTTTATATGAACTATAGTTATTTTGAAGACGACTCGAACCCCTACACCTATCGACAAAGTGGTTGGGACTGGCTTGATAAAAACATAACTTGGGCAAAGAACAATGGAATTTACCTAGTACTGAACATGCACGTACCCCAAGGAGGTTACCAGTCGCAAGGCGAAGGTATTGGGCTTTGGAACAATCAAGAAAATCAGAACCGTTTGGCAGCCCTATGGAAAGCGATTGCGTCACGTTATATAAATGAAGTACAAATCGCAGGATTCGGATTGGTCAACGAGCCGGTGCCCAGTGAATCTATGCAGCAATGGAGCACTTTAGCGCAACGACTTATTAACAACATACGCGAAGTGAACAAAAATCACCTGATTTTTGTTGAACGCGCCATTTACGTTTCCGGTAATTACATTCCCGACGACAATTTAAATTTTCCCCAGGTTACAGGTCAGAATTTGGTGTATGAATTTCATGGCTATGACCCCTATTTTTATACACATCAGAAACTGGAATTCGCTAATTTGGGCGACGGGGGGAAATATCCAGACGAAGCTATTATTGAAACATCGAACAGTGAGTGGTATACCGCCTCTTTTGAAAACCCTAAATTGCCTTCTGATTCATCTGAATGGAATTACTATGAAGGGGTACGGTTTAACATAACGGATGCAAAAATACATTTGATAGCACCGGCATTGGTAGCCGCAGGAGTCTCAGGCAGAGTATATTTCGACGATATTGTCGTAAAAGAATATGGCCCAAGCGGTGATTTTGTACGTGATATCTATGTCGACAACCTTAATGCTATAGATGGATGGATTTTTTGGAGTGAGAACGGATCGGGTACCAATGCAATTTCTACCACGGAAGGGAATGAAGATTCATCAAGCATCTATATAGATGGGGCTACAGGCGATGCAAACATGACCAACCGAGGCCAACAATTCGAGGCCAAACAGGGCTATTCATATCAAATTAACGGCTGGATGAAAGGTGACAACATTGCCGACACGGCAACTTGCCTTCTTCGCCTCGATTTTTATACATCCGAAGGCTCTCTTTTTAAAAGGAACAAGGCTTTTTTAGAAGCAACTATTGGCGAGACTGTTACTTGGGCCAGTTCAAAAAATGCAGCGCTTTATATGGGCGAGTTCGGAGTAGGCAACCCATGTTTTGAAGAAGACAAAGGAGGTTTAACCTGGGTCGCCGATATGGTCGACATTTTGAAAACCATTACTATACATTTCAGCTACCACTCGTATCATGAAGATGCTTTTGGCCTATACTATGGTACAGGCCTGCCCGACCCAAGTCGTGCGAATCAAGCTTTGATCAATTGGTTTACCACCAACCTTAACTGAGTTTATATGTTAATTCGCTGTTAATCAGTCAATAATATTTGGAATTGTCGAAAAAAAGGTTATCTTACAAGTTATGGTAAAAATAGACAAGTCAGAAAACGAAGCATTTTTAGAAAAATCGATTCAGCATTTAGAGGCCACCGGTTTTGAAAGTATTAGAGCGGATATGGAAGGTTATGATACCCCGAAATCATATATCCGAAAAATGAAAGGGGGCGACACCAGAATAACCCCTGACATTGTAGCCGTAAAAAACGGTAAAAAATATTATTTTGAAATAAGCCTTAAATCGGAAAAGCCCCGTTTATTAAAAACAAAATGGTTGTTCTTAGACACTTTAAGCCGTATGAATTCGGATGCGTTTAGAATTATCACCACAAAAGGGCACTATAAGTTTACCGATACGATGTTGGAGGACATAAACCTTACCAACAAGACCCCTATTAAAATCTAGTTTTTTGAAATAAAGAGGACAAATATCCCCGAGGCTAGCTTCGGGGAATAATCGTTTTTTATTTTTTGGTCATCCCTATGTGCGGAATGCCGTCTTCAAGATATTCAAAACCCACTTGCACAAAACCTAAGGATTCGTAGAATTTCTTAAGATATTTTTGAGCGGATAAATGAATTTCCTTTGTTTTAAAATACAATTCAATTGCCTTGATGGAAGCCTTCATAATTTCAAGTCCATACCCATATTTTCTTGCCGTTTTTTTTACTACTACCCTACCAATACTCGCTTCGTCAAAATAATCTCCAGGACCAAAGATTCGCGTATAGGCCACAATTTCATTTTCGGAACTACCAATAACATGTAGGGCTTTTTGATCTTTACCATCAAGGTCTTGATATACGCAGCTTTGCTCAACCACGAAGACTTCGCTACGTAAGCGTAAAATAGCATATAATTCATTGACTGAAAGTTCGTCGAATTTTTTAATGGTAAGGTTTAGCATCAATCTTGAACAATTATATGTTTACTATCACATTTTCCAAATTCTGGCTGTATGTTTATGTGGTTTATACCATAATTATGGTAGACTTGTTCTTCAATTTGTTCAAGAACGGCATCAAATTCTGAAAGTTTAATGTCTTCATGAAAATCAATATGAGCCTCTAAATGAACTTCATCTTCATTTAACTGCCAAATATGTACGTGGTGTACATTTTTAATAGGCTCAATTTTTCCTATGGTTTTTACAATCTCTTGTACTTGAATTGTATTAGGCGTGAACAGCATCAATACTCTAGTTGAATCTTTTAAAAGATCATAGCCCATATAGATTAAGTATAGGGCAATGGCCAAGGTCAATGCCGGGTCTACCCAATACATTTGATAAAATTTCATTAGCAAGCCTCCAATCAAGACCGCAACCGAAGCCATCATATCGGTAAATAAATGAAGATAGGCCGACTTCAAATTCATATTGCTCTCGGCATCCTTTTTAAGCAGCAATACACTAAACCCATTTGCGGCAATTCCTAATAAAGAAAGCCAAATAACCAAATCAGAAGTTATTTCCTGAGGGTTCATGAAGCGCTCAATAGCTTCTTTTACCAATATTATAGCCACAACAATAAGGGTCGAAGCATTCACAAACGCCGCAATTATTTCTGCTCTTTTATAACCAAAGGTCTTGTTAACTGATGCTTTTTTCTTTGACAGTACGGTAGCTATATAGCTGATTATCAATGAAATAACATCACTAAAATTATGTAGGGCATCTGATAGTAAAGAAAGACTTCCTGAAATAAGTCCCCCAACAACCTGGGAAGCGGTTATAAGGATGTTCAGCAGAATTGAAATAACGAGATTTCTTCCTTTTAGATCGGAATGTGAATGCCCATGCGAGTGAGAATGGTTATGATGCGAATGGGCCATACGGGTTGCTGATAAAAGTTAAGTCAAATACAGGGTATTTTTTCAACTCGCCTTTCATGTCGTCCCCCTGCAAAATCGGTTTTTAAAAATACCTTGACCATTTCTATAGCTTGGGGCAGTGAAATAAACCGTGCTGGCAAACTTAAAATGTTAGCGTCATTGTGCTCACGGCCTAATTCCACTATTTCTTTCGTCCAACAAAGGGCACAACGTACTTTTTGATGTTTATTAGCGGTCATTGAAGCACCATTTCCACTACCACAAATAATAATTCCAAAGTCCGCTTTTCCTTCTTCGACCTGTTTTGCAACAGGGTGCACAAAATCAGGATAATCTACACTATCGGTACCGTCGGTACCATAATTACTTACCTCAATATGCATAGATTTTAAGAGACCTATTATAGCAAGTTTATATTCTGTTCCGGCGTGGTCGTTTCCTATGGCTATTTTCATCGTTCAAAGGTATGGGTTGCTATTACAAATGTACAATAGATATACGTACACAACAAAAACTAAGTATCTCACATCATTTATTCTTAGATACACAAAATATCATGTTAATTAGCGTCATATTATTTATCTATTCTTTGTTAATAAACTTCCTAAAAAAAAGGATTAAAAAATTTGCTTATTCCTTTTTAAAAGTGCTTTAAAAAACACAACCATTAAAACATAATTTTTTTCTTAGAAACTAAGAAGAAGATATCCAACTTCTTTCCTAAGAAATCAACATTCTATTTTTTATTGTTTATTAAAAATTTATGTTGATAGTAGTTATCATCAGTTGTTGATCCTTTCCCTAATCCTCTGAGTGTTAAAACAAAACCTAAGATATAGCTTGTCAATAAAGTCCTATTTTCATAATAAACAAGAGAATGTGCTCTTTTTTATCGCTTTTATTAACACCCTATCATAATCACCATTTCATTTTAAAAATTAATAAAAAAAACTAATAAATATAATAGTTGTTCATAACTAGATTCATGTTCAATTCGTTGCTGTACCAGCTTTTAAAATAATAGGTAATGGATTATAATTCGTAATTTTCCGATTAAATTAAAATAATTAATGTCGAAGCAGAAGAAGAAAGTAAAAAACCATAGAAAAAACGAGATTACCAAGGGTATATTTACTGTTCTTGAAAAAGAACCAAAACAAAGTTTTAACTATAAACAAATTGCTTCAAAAATAGGAGTGGTCGAGGCGCAAGATAGAAACTTACTGATCAAGCGTTTGGTAGAGTTAAAAGAAAAAAAAAGAATTATTGAAGAAAGTAGAGGAAATTACAAAGCTGTAGCTTCCACAAAAACCTATCATACAGGAACGGTTGATATTACCGGTCGTGGTAATGCTTATATTATAGTAGAAGGTATTGATGAAGATGTCTTCGTACCTTTTAATAAACTAAAAAAAGCCTTTCATAGAGATACGGTAGAGGTGTATATTTTTCCTAAACGGAAAGGAAAAAAACTTGAAGGGGAAATTACTAAGATTATTGAACGTAATAAAATGACTTTTGTGGGCATTGTAGACCTACAGCCCAATTTTGCTTTTGTTCGCCCGTCAGATTACAAAATGTATACCGATATTTTTGTTGGAAAAGATAACCTTGGTGATGCCACGGATGGTGATAAGGTAATCGTAGAAATAACGGAGTGGCCCGATAATGCCGATTCGCCTTTTGGGAAGATTAAGCAAGTACTAGGAAAACCTGGGGAACACAACACTGAAATTCATTCTATTTTAGCTGAGTACGGCTTACCTTACGAGTTTCCCTTTGAAGTAGAAAGTTTTGCGAAAACCCTTGACACGAGTATAAAACCTGAAGAAATAGCCAAGCGTAGGGATTTGAGAGACGTTTTAACGTTTACTATCGATCCTAAAGATGCTAAGGATTTTGATGATGCACTTTCATTTCAGATTTTAGAAAACGGAAATTTTGAAATAGGTATTCATATTGCCGATGTATCACATTATTTAAAAACGGACACTATTTTAGACGAGGAGGCTTATAATAGGGCAACTTCTGTATATTTGGTAGATCGCGTGGTACCTATGTTGCCCGAAATTTTATCGAACAATGCATGTTCGTTGCGACCAAATGAAGAAAAATATACCTTTTCCGCAATTTTTGAACTTGATAAAAAAGCTGAAATTAAAAATCAATGGTTCGGTAGAACCGTGATCAATTCAAACGAACGCTTTGCCTATGAAGAGGCACAAGAAATCATTGAAACAGAAACAGGTAGTATCCCTAAAGAAATTTCTATAAGAGAAGATGGGTATTCGGTAGCTGATAATGTAGTATTCGCGACCTTAACCATGGATAAGTTGGCAAAGATTATGCGAACGCGAAGAATGGATAAAGGTGCAATTTCGTTCGATAAGGTTGAAGTCCGTTTTAATCTGAACGAGAAAAACGAACCTGAAGGAGTCTATTTTAAAGAATCTAAAGATGCGAATAAACTAATAGAAGAATTTATGCTACTTGCCAATAGAAAAGTAGCCGAATTCATTGGAAAGCAAAAACCGACCAAAACCTTTGTTTACAGAATTCATGACGATCCCAACGAAGATAAATTAATAGCTTTAAATAGTATTATAAATCGTTTTGGGCACAAACTTGACTTTAAGGATAAAAAATCGATTAGCGCCTCTTTAAATAAGCTTCTTGAGGATGTTAAGGGACAAAAAGAACAAAATTTAGTTGATACCTTGGCCATTCGCAGTATGAGCAAGGCAATCTATACGACTCAAAATATTGGTCATTATGGTCTGGCCTTTGATTATTATACGCATTTTACTTCGCCTATAAGGAGATATCCTGATGTAATGGTACACCGATTGCTACAACATTATTTAGAAGGTGGCGATTCAACTAAGGCAGAGGTTTACGAAGAGAAATGTAAGCATTCTTCCGATATGGAGTATTTAGCTTCGAGCGCTGAACGCGATTCTATTAAATACATGCAGATTAAATTTATGCAAGACCATCAAGATCAGGAATTTGTTGGGGTCATATCCGGGGTTACCGAGTGGGGCATGTATGTAGAAATTATTGAGAACAAATGCGAGGGAATGGTAAGAATTAGAGATATAAAGGGTGATTATTATATATTTGACGAGAAAAACTACGCAATCGTAGGGGAACGCACCAAGATTACCTATACTTTGGGCGATGAAGTAAAAGTTATGGTAAAAAATACAGACCTTATCAAAAGGCATCTAGATTTTGCATTGATAGGAAAGTATGAATAATATAATTTTTTGGAATGAAATTTGTTTAAAGAAGGTAACAACCTGCTAAAAACCGATATGATACAAAAAATACAATTTCTTCTTGTGCTACTACTTGGCCTTCATTTTGGGGTAGCTCAAGAGGAACAAGTAGTGAAGAACCTTGAAGTATTTAAGGAAATAAAGGCTTTTGATGGCCTTTCCGTAACATTGATTAAATCGGACGTAAACAAGGCTGTAATTACAGGAGAGAACGTTAACAAAGTAGCTATTGTTAATACAGAAGGCGTGCTAAAGCTCCGTATGCAAATTGGTAAGATTTTTAGCGGCTATAAAACTTTTATCAAACTTTATTATACCGATAAATTAGTTATTATCGACGTAAATGAAGATGCGCGAATTACATCACAGAATACCATAAAACAAGATGTACTTGAATTAAAGGCTCAAGAAGGAGGGGAATTGGAAATATCTGCCGAGGTAGATCAAATGTTAATAAAAACCGTTACTGGAGGCGTTATAGAAACTTCTGGTACTTCAAACCTTCAAGATGTAGCAATTAATACAGGGGGTATTTATAACGGAAAAACGTTTAAGACCAAGTTTTCTACTGTAAATGTAAACGCGGGTTCTAGGGCCGAAATATTTGCGTCCGATTATGTAAAGGCTACCGTGAAGGCCGGTGGCGAGGTTCTAGTTTATGGTGACCCGGCAAAAATGGACGAAAAAACGGTTTTCGGAGGTAAGATTACCCGAATGTAACACCATTTTGCACTTAAAATATAAAATCTAAGCGACCCTATGTGGGAAGATATACAGGCAGCGATACCATTGGGCTTTTTCTTAAGCTTTATGATAGGTCCTGTTTTTTTTGTGCTGCTTGAAACCAGTGCGTTAAAAGGATTTCGCGCCGCACTTGTTTTCGATTTTGGTGTAATTTTTGCCGACATTGTCTTTATTACGGTAGCCTATTTCAGTAGTTTTCAACTCTTAGAAAATCTTAGCAATCAACCTGGGCTTTATGTTTTTGGCGGGGTTATTTTGCTGGTATACGGCATTACTACGATAGTTAAGAAAGAAAGTAAGGCCAAAATAGCCAAAGGTGCTGAAAGAACGGCCATAAGGGCAAACAAGGGATATCCCGGTCTTTTTCTTAAAGGATTTTTGCTCAATTTTATCAATATAGGTGTTTTGGTGTTTTGGCTGGGCGTTATTATTGTGGTCGGCCCAAGTTTGGACAATGAGCCAAATCGAATTATTACCTTTTTCGCTACTATGGTCATTGCTTATTTTGTTACCGATATTCTAAAAATACTTTTAGCTAAACAATT
>JBATIN010000054.1:0-2009 GCA_049667765.1 Flavobacteriaceae bacterium | reverse complement strand
GGACAGATTATCAAGCTTATAAATTCCATTGCCGGAGGTAAAGACCCATAATCTGTCTTTTTTATCTAAACGAATATTGACAATCTGTATCTTGCCTACGTTTTTTTCAGAATCCAGTGGAACATTTTTAAATTCAGATTTTTTACGATCATAAACGTAAAGGCCTTCCCAAGTGCCTATCCACAACCGACCCTTTTTGTCTGAGGTAATCCCGAATATTCCCGGTTTCGTATCAGGCTTAATGGGTAGTAATAGCGTGTCGAACGGCTGGCTTTTCAATATTCGGATTACTTCGGTCTGATAGGTGCTTGCTAGAATAGTATCACCAATATTTTTAATGGATTGAATAGATTTATTTTTAATAATGGAAGTAATTTTTCCTTCGGTAACACTGAATAGGCCCCCAAGGCCTCCGATATACCAGGTTTCATTGTGTTTTAAAATAGACCTTGCGTGAAGTTCTATGGGTTCAGGAAGAAAACTTGAGCTAAATTTCTTTTCTTTGAACAACCCTTTATCTGTGCCGACCCATAAAGTACCTTGCCGGTCTAAAAAGATAGATTCTATTTTTTGATTTTGCGTATCGAGGTCGATAGGCATTGCCGTGATTTGAAATAACGAGTTATTGAATTTGAACAACGTTGTCCGGGAGGCCAAATAAGAATTTCCCTTACCATCTGAAGTATAGTAAATGATAGTTTCATCTAAAGCAATTTCGTGTATCAGCTCGTGATTCTTATAAACTAGAAGTTGGTCTTTAAATCCGACCAAGATGCCCAATTCCGGGATATTGTGTAAGAAAAAGATATCGGAATCAAAGGTTTTAAAATGTTCAATATTTTGATTACCTTGATTATAAACAAATAATTTTTGCCCATCGGACAACCAGATTTCATTTCCTAGCTGTGTCACGCAAGATAACAAACCACCTATGCCCAAATTTGTTGATTTATTTGTATTGCTATCATAAAGATGAAAACCTTCATCGGAGACAGTTAGTAACTGATGATCCGAAATTATTGCCACTTTGTATACTTGTTTTCCCTGGGAAGGAAGGAGCGAATCCGTTTCAAAATTCTGAAAAGTCATATCCTTGGCGGAGAATTTCGAGAGTCCACCTCCGTAGGTTGCTAACCAATAATTGTTTTTACTATCGATGGCGATATCCTGAATCCAATTAGCAGCAGGCGAATTTAGATTTTCGGGGGAATTTCGTATCACTTCGAATTTATACCCGTCATAGCGATGTAGTCCGTCTTGGGTGCCTACCCAAATAAATCCATGGGAATCTTGCGTTATTGAAGAGATCCACTCGTTAAAAAGGCCGTTTTCTAGTTTTGAAAATAACATTTTTTGGCTGTCCTGGGCCTGCAAAGAATAGGACGCGAACGAGAGGCAAAGAATCAAACCAAGTGTTGATTTTTTCCTTAAGCATAAGGCAATGAATACCTGCGTATAAAAGTGCCAGAATTTGTTTATGACTATCTGAATAATGGCCACTAGACGATTATACAATTCATGTTTTGGGTAATACATAGAGGGCTTTGGGTACATCAAAATAATGATTTCCGCTATATTAACCTATCAATTTACATATGTTGTTGGTCAGTACGGTCTGAAATTGTATGGATTGTAATGCAAAGTGTGCAGAATAGCGTTTAGAGTAGAACTTTCGATTGTTAAGAATAGACGATTCTGTTGAGCCATAAACCCATATCGCGGGGGAACCAGCGACCACAAATGTCAAAAACAAAAAACCTTCCAGTTTGCTGAAAGGCTTGATTTTTCTTTTAGCGTGGCCTGGTTTGATTGCTTCACTGCGTTCCGTAATCGGCCTGGGAGTGGCTTGACAATGAGATCCAGAAGTGTTGTACACACCTCTTTTTTTATTCCCTTCCCTTGTTCAAATACATTAGGCAAGTCCAGGTCATAAAAAAACCAGATACTTTCGTATCTGGTTTTCCTTGTAGCGGGGACTGGACTCGAACCAGCGACCTTCGGGTTATGAG
>JBATIN010000053.1:0-11695 GCA_049667765.1 Flavobacteriaceae bacterium | reverse complement strand
GCCTTTACCCCTGAAGAAAAATACCAAAAGCTTCGTGAAAGAAATCCTGCTATCGATATTTTGCGAAAAGAATTTGACTTAGACCTTTGATCCGGTTTTTGAAAAACGAAGCCAAAACGCAAACACGAACATTATTAGCGTTATTATAAGCAGCCCAAATGCTTCTCGGCCTTCTTCTATGTTTTTGATATCTCCATTTTGCAGATCAAAACCCTCGAATTTTACAGGAAACACATACCAACATCCCAAAATAGCAAGAAGCGCAACTAGAAACGGCACGAATGCAGGTAGCCGGTTCATCGCAAAGCCAAAAGAAACCAAGGCCGCAACACCATACACCAACACCCAAACCATTGGATCGGGGTCATTATATTGCAATACGGCCGATATTAGGCAAAGGATTCCAAAAAGCCAACCGAAAATTTTAAAGAATACATTCATATCGACCAAGTTTTGATGGTAATTGCATTAAAAGTACTTTTACAAATCTAATAATTTAATATGATGCTAGGCTTAAAATTACCTACCGACCCCAGGTGGGTGAACATAGTAGAAAAGAATATCGATGAAATTTTGACCGATCATGCCTATTGTGAACAAAAAGCAGCCAGTACGGCGATTTCATTAATCGTCAGTTTTCCTGAATATACCGAATTGACCGAAGAAATGATCGCGCTTTCCCGAGAAGAAATGGGACATTTTAAAATGGTACATGACCGAATTATTGCGCGTGGGCAAACCCTTGGCCGTGACCGCAAAGATGACTACGTAATTGCACTGCTTAAATTTTTTCCAAAAGGAGGCAGCCGGGTTACCCAATTAGTGCACAGACTTTTGTACGCAGCCTTGATCGAAGCTCGCAGCTGTGAGCGTTTTCGTCTGCTCTCAGAACAATTGAAAGACAAAGAGCTGGCGTCATTCTATTATAAACTTATGGTAAGTGAAGCGTCACATTACACCATGTTTCTTTCATTTGCCAGAAAATATGGTGACAAAAAAGAAGTGGACAAAAAATGGCAAGAGTTACTTGATTACGAAGCCGAAATCATGAAGAACTTAGGGAAAAAAGAAACGGTTCATGGATAACCGCATAAGTTGATTTTATTTACACAGCCTTCAAAGATATTCCAATATCAACTTCGAGTGGAATGATACAACATTTTTATAATTCCGTCGGAGAGTCCTATCTTAGGCACATGTATCTTTTTCACCCCTCCCCATTTAGCCGCTGAAAGAAAAATTCTGGTAGCTGGAATGATAACATCGGCCCTATCAGGGTTTAGGCCCAATTCAGAGATACGTTCTTCATAGCTTAGACTTTCCAAAAAGTGGTACTGGCCATTCAACCAAGCGTACGAGAGAGGATCACCTTCTTTTTTTCCTGACATTTTATGCAACTTATTGATATTGCCCCCTGAACCGATTATCGAAATTCCAGGAATCCCTTTAATGTTTTCTTTGATCCATGTTTCCAATTGTTGCCATGTGCCGTCTTGCACCATATCGTTCAACAAACGAACCGTACCTAGTTTAAACGATTTTGACATTTTTATATTTCCATTCGAAAACAAGGTAAACTCGGTACTACCGCCACCAACGTCAATGTACAAATACGATTTGTCTTTAGTAATGATTTGGTTTAAATCGGTAGAGGCGATTATGGAGGCCTCTTGTTCGCCATCGATCAATTCAATTTTTATACCCGCTTCTTTATAAATTCTATCGATGATAATTGACCCGTTTTTTGCCTCGCGCATTGCCGAAGTGGCACAAGCCATGTAGTGCTCAACGCCTGCCACTTCCATTAGCAACTTAAAAGCTTTCATGGTTTCTACAATTCGCTGTGCATTTCGATCTGAAATTACACCAACGGTAAAAGAATCTTCCCCTAATCGTACAGGCACCCGTATTAAGGCACTTTTTCTGAATTGGGTCTCTTTGTTCCTATCTTCGATAACATTATGCGTTAGCAACCGAATGGCATTTGAGCCGATATCGATTGCGGCAAACTTTCGAACTATCAATCTTATATTTCTTTTGAATTCAACTTATTCAGATAATAATCATAAATAGCAAACTGTGAGCGAATTGCAGGTTTTCCGTTTCTTTTGCGATAGGCATTGTCTTGCTTATCGGTAAATATCCTTGCCTTTACATTATCGTTCCAAGAGATTTCAAAGGTATCGATCAATTCTTGCTTAATGCTCTCGTCATAAATTGGGCATCCTACTTCAACACGGTAATCTAGGTTTCTGGTCATCCAATCTGCTGAAGAGATGTACACTTCAGTTTTTCCGTTATTCCCAAAAATAAAAACCCTTGGGTGCTCCAAAAATTTATCCACAATGCTTATCGCCTCGATATTTTCGCTCATTCCACTAACCCCAGGTATCAAGCAACAGATTCCGCGAATAATTAATTGAATTTTTACCCCTGCCCTACTCGCCTCATATAATTTGTCTACCATTTTGTACGAGGTGAAACTGTTCATTTTAATCTTGATATAGGCTTCTTTCCCGTTTTTGGCATTTTTTATTTCCTTATCGATTAACTTTTTAAACACTTTTGAGGTATAATGAGGCGAAACGATCAAGTGTTTATATTTGTTGATCTTAAACGTGGTCTCAAAAAAATCGAAGACCTTATTAAGCTCCTTTAGTGTTGCTTCATGTGCGGTGAACAGGGTGTAATCGGTATAAATCCGTGCCGTTGATTCATTGAAATTTCCTGTACTAATAAAACCATAACGCTTTAATACATGGTCTTCTTCGCGTTCGATTACACATATTTTGCTATGTACTTTAAGTCCGGGTACTCCAAATTTTAATTTCACGCCCTCGGCCTGCAACTGCTCTGCATACTCTATGTTGGCACGCTCGTCAAAACGGGCCTGCAATTCAATTTGTACCATCACCTGTTTCCCGTTTTTTACCGCATTTATTAATGAAGCGGCTACCTGCGAATTGTTGGCGAGTCGATATACGGTTATTTTTATGGTGCGTACTTTAGGGTCTAAGGCAGCTTCCCTTAAAAACTTTATGAGATACGAAAACGTGTGGTACGGTGTGTACTGTAGATAATCTTTTATGGCTATTTGCTCTAATAGACTGCCTTCAAGGCTTAAGCCTTTTACAGGTAAAGGCACAATTTTATCATACAATAGGTCCTGCCTTCCTAGACTTGGGAAGCTCATATAATCTCGTCTATTGTGATATCGCCCGCCAGGTATTACGCTATCGGTATCCTCAATGTTCATCTTATCCTTAAGGAACTTCAAGGTGTCTTTACCGATACTTTTATCATACACGAAACGAACGGGATCGCTTATTTTGCGATGCTCTACGCTTGAGGAAATTTTTTCAATAAAACTCTTGCTCAGATCATTATCAATATCCAATTCGGCATCGCGTGTAATCTTGATCATGTGCGCTGAAATGGACTCGTATTCAAACATCGTAAAAATACTGCGTAAACAGTACCGTATAAGATCGTCAAGCACAATGATATAACTTTTATCGCCCTCCTTGGGCAACTCAATAAACCGATCGATACCTTTTGGAATTTCAATAAGCGCGTACCGTTTTTCTTTAATCCTTCGATTACCATTTCCGATAATGACCATCTTTATGGCCAAATAGGCTGCCGTATCTTTTAAGGTCGGAAATTTTGTTAAGTCATTGAGAATAATCGTCATTAATTGAGGGCTGACTTTCTCAAGAAAATATTGCTTTACAAATTCAATTTGACTGGCGGGAAGTTCGGTTTCGTTGACCATAAATATACCCTTGGTCTCGAGTTCTTCTTCAATATTTTTTAAAATTCCAAGACTCTTTGTCTGCTGCTTTATAACGATTTCGGTAATCTGTTCCAAAAGATCTTTGGCTACTTCACCGCCTAACACACTCTTGCCGCTTTTGCCTATTTCGACTATTCTTTTTACCGTGGCATACCGCACTTTAAAAAACTCATCGAGATTATTGGAAAAAATTCCTAAGAATCGAAGTCTTTCTATCAGCGGGACATTTTTATCAGCACTCTCTTGTAAAACTCTTTCGTTGAACCACAACCAGCTAATTTCACGATTAACATATTGATTTTTGGTCTTTATCATTCTCTTATCTGCTTTGGGAATATTTTTTGTATCGTAGATCCTTTTTCCAGTTCGCTCCATTTCTCCACACTAAATTGAAGATGCACCAAACCACTGGTAGGAACGTTGTCAATATAGCTATTTCCAAGAGAATTGGCAATGTTGGTGAACGCGTCATTATGGCCGAAAATCATGACCGACATTAGATCATTATCAAGTTGTTTTACAAATTCAACTACCGCATCGCCCGAAAAATCGTATAACCGTTCGGTAACACGATAGTTGTGCATGGGAAAATGCAATTGCCGGCAAAAGATCATTGAGGTATGAATAGCCCTATTGGCGGGACTTGAAAATACCGCATCTATTGATGTCTTTTGCTGTTGGAAGGTGTTGGATACCCGAATAGCATCATTGATTCCTACTTCAAGCAAAGGTCGATCCTTATCCCCTACCGAATACTCCCATGATGATTTTGCATGACGCACTAAAATGAGTGTTTTCATTTGACTTGATATTTATTTGTAGCTTTTAATTTCAGGAAGTCTTGCCGATGTCAAGGTGCCAATCGTTCAATTTTCCAATTGAAATCGGCCTGCAAGGTGTATCGAATTCGATCATGGAGCCGATTAGGCCTACCCTGCCAGAATTCAACCGACTCGGGCCGAACGAGATACCCTCCCCAATTTTTTGGGCGCTCTATTTCTTTGCCCTGATAGTGTTTTTCTAACTGTATCAGCTTCTTCTCCAATACTTCCCTAGATTCGATAACACTACTTTGTTCTGAGACCAATGCCCCCAATTTGCTTCCGTCAGGTCGCGTTGAAAAATATCCGTCTGAAAGGTTTTCGGCAATTTTTTCGGCGACGCCTTTAATAATGATCTGCCTTTCGAGCACCGGCCAAAAAAAAGATAAGCAAACCTTAGGATTCTCGGCTAGCGCCTTGCCCTTTTCGCTATCATAATTGGTATAAAAAATAAAGCCTTCATAGGTATATTTTTTTAAAAGCACTACCCTATTTTTCGGAAAACCGTCCAGACCCAAGGTAGAAACCGTCATGGCATTGGGCTCATCGGTGCTTTCCGAAGCTTCGATCTCATAAAACCATTTCTGAAAAAGCACAATCGGATCATCCGGAATTGCGGATTCGTCCAAAGCACTTTTTTCGTAAGACTTTCGATAATTGCCTAAATCATTTTGCATCGTACCTTATTCACTTTTTTGGAAGTAGTAAAGTTCTACAAAAATTATAAGACCCCAAAGGTTTTACTATTATGGAGTCTTATAATTTTTATTCGGTGTATAGCCACATGAATAGTACACTGTTTTTTCAAAACGAATTTTGGTCAGTATGCTAGAATTGAAAAACCTTGCCGTCATCGGCCAATTCAACATTATGAAAAATAGTCTGTGCTTCTTCCTTAAAAAGCTCAATGGACTTGTAACGCGTTGAGAAATGCCCTAAGATCAAGGTTTCAACCCCTGCCCCTTTTGCAATTTGTGCGGCTTCTTTGGCAGTTGAATGCTTTGTTTTGCTCGAAAGATGGGATTCCGAATCTAAAAAAGTAGCTTCATGGTACAAGACATCGACCTTAGTAAGTTGTTGAATCAATTCAGGTTTATACGCAGTGTCGCTACAAAACGCGTAACTTTTTGGGGCTGGAGGGTCATACGAAAGTTCCACATTGGGTATTACGGTGCCATTATCCAAAGTAACCCCTTTTCCGTTTTTAATATTTCGAAAGTAAGCTTTGTCTATTTTATATTCGGCCACGGCTTCAACATTTAGTTTTCGCTCGCCAGGCTTTTCTTTGAACAGAAATCCGTTAGTATATAGTCGGTGATCTAGCGGAATTGTCTCCACGATAACAATTTTAACTTTAAAAATTACTTCAGTTTCTTTTGAGGCCAATTCATGAAAATACAAGGGGTAATTCGTCCAAGAATCGCCTAGCTGTAAAAATAAGGTGATGGCCTCTTTTATTCCCTTGGGGCCATAAATATGCATTTCTTTGTCCCTGCCCAACAATCTAAAGGTGGAAATAAGGCCTGGAAGCCCAAAAAAGTGGTCTCCATGTAAATGGGAAATAAAGATATGGTTGATGCGTGAGAACTTAATTTTATGTTTTCGCAGTTGTACTTGGGTTCCTTCGCCACAATCGATCAAAAACAAATGGTTCTTGATTTCCAATACCTGAGAAGTCGGGTTAGTTAGACTTCGAGGGGTAGCGGCATAACAACCGAGAATATGAAGTCTCATTTTATCTACTTTCTGTTTTTTCGTTCATATGTTAAGGCATCATCTGAGTTGAACTCGTTTTTAAATGAAAACGAAAACGGCGTTTCACCATGTTCATTCAAATAATACAAACGTTCGACCGCCTCTTTAGGGTTTGGTATTTGATCGGCAGGAACATACCAAAGTGCGATATGGCTGTCGGTCATTTTTGAAAACCATTCCTTTCTTCTTTTAAAAATTTCAACATGTGCTGAACTATAGGTGAAGTTGAATAGCGCTATCTTGGATTCCCAGACCGACATATTTACGATCATAAACTCGTCCTCGAATACTTTTATGGTAGTTGCGTTATCGGCATCATCTTTTAAACGCCAAACAAAACCTTCGCTAGTTTCAGCGAGGGCGTTTATTCGTGCTAAGTTATTCACAAAATCGACCATTATCTCGCTATTTAAAGGGGCGATCATTTTGGCCACATTTATTTGAGCGAGATGGTAGTTCATAAATCAAGATCTCGTTCAATGTCTTCCATTTCAATGATATCCCTTGCTTCTTGCAAAGTAGGCACAACATACAATTCTTCTGGCACCTCATCAAAACTGACCTTTTCGGTAACCAAAACGAAAGATTTTTTAGATTTTCGATGTGCATTGGAAAGTTCATAGAACTGTATCACATCAGTAGGAGTGAGTTTTGAAAACGCGAACAAATTGATAATGATATTTTCATTCTTAATTTTTGGGTAGCCTTCCTTTAAATTTTCTAAAAACTTCTGAAGGGAGGTATTCTCTTGAAATACTACGGTAGTATTGCCATCACTATCGAAAATCATAACACTATTGTTTAATTTTTGAAGCTAATAAATAAATAACTGCCATACGTACAGCCACCCCATTCTCTACTTGGTTCAGTATTATAGACTGCTTTGAATCGGCAACATCACTTGTAATTTCTACCCCACGGTTGATCGGCCCGGGGTGCATGATCACTATTTCTTTATCTAAACTATCCAGTAAAGCCTTGTTTACACCAAACTGTTGGGTATATTCTCTGGTTGTCGGAAAATAACTGATATCTAGCCGTTCATTTTGGATACGAAGCATATTGGCCACATCGCACCAATTAAGAGCTTTACGCAAATTGGTCTCGACTTGTACCCCTAAAGATTCAATATGTTTTGGAAGCAAGGTTTTTGGGCCACATACTTTGACGTTCGCCCCCTGCAATTTTAAAGCGAAAATATTCGACAAGGCAACTCTTGAATGTAAAATATCACCCACAATGACCACGTTTTTACCGGCCACTCCCCCTAACTTTTCGCGAATTGAATATGAATCGAGCAAGGCTTGGGTGGGGTGTTCATGAGCCCCGTCACCTGCATTAATAATCGAAGCTTTCACATGTTTTGACAAGAAAATACCGGCCCCTGGATTTGGATGGCGCATGACCACCATATCAACTTTCATCGAAAGTATGTTGTTCACGGTATCGATGAGTGTTTCGCCTTTTTTTACTGAAGATTGACCGGCCGAAAAATTGATTACATCTGCCGATAACCGCTTCTCGGCCAATTCAAAAGAAAGTTTAGTGCGTGTACTGTTTTCAAAGAAAATATTCGCAATGGTAATGTCGCGAAGTGAAGGTACTTTTTTGATCGATCGGTTGATTACCTCCTTAAAATGATCGGCGGTCTCAAAAATGAGCTGAATATCGTTTTTGTTCAGATATTTTATTCCCAGCAAGTGTTTTACACTTAGTTCGCCCATGTACTAGTTATTTATCAAATATATCTTGTCTTCTCCATCATTCTCTTTCCACATCACCTTGACTTTTTCGTCGTTTATGGCGTCTACCTGTCTACCTCTATAATTAGGCTGTATGGGCAAATGTCTGCTAAATCGCCTATCTATCAGGGTCAGTAACTCGATTTCGGCCGGTCTGCCAAACGATTGTATGGCCGTCAACGCCGCTCGTATACTTCGGCCGGTATATAAAACATCGTCGATCAACACAACTCTTTTATCTTCAATTAAAAAGTTGATCTTAGTTTGGGTAGCTTCCAAGGTTTTATCTCCCCGTCTAAAATCATCACGATAAAAGGTGATATCCAAAACACCTATATCTATTTTTTTTACCCCGTATTCATTCTTCAAAATACTGGTCAGCCTATTGGCCACGAAAGTACCCCTGGGTTGCAGTCCGATCAATACGGTATTTGAAAAGTCCAAATGATTTTCAAGTAGTTGGCAAGCCAATCGATGAAGGATGATGTTAATTTCTTTAGAGGAAAGCAGTACTTTTTGACTCATTTTTAGGCCATCAACACTTTTGAATGACAAAAATAGGCAAATTCATTCAAAATAGCGAGTATCACTACCAATAGAAAAATTTATTCATAAGATGATGCTAGGTTTACAAAGGCCAATCCTTGATACAACGACAAGAACCTTACTGCTATGTTGGTCATTTTACTTTTAGAACCACCATACTTTTAATGTTCTATTTGAACTTTAGCATAAAAAAAGCCCTGTAGTTCTACAGGGCTTTTTACAGTAAGATAATGGTTTAACCTATTTCTTCTTCTTAGAACTAGCTTCCATTTTATCTTTCAACGCTTGTAACTGCTCATTGGCATCGCCCAAGGTAGGCTTTGCTTCATCAGCACTTGCGGCCTGTCGTTTAACGGCAGCTTTTACATTGCGTCGCTCTTCTTCCCTAAAAATAGAGGTATGACTTGCCACTACTCTCTTGAAGTCTTTATTGAATTCGATAATCTTGAACTCGGCCTCATCACCCTTGTTCAATTTTTTACCGTCTTCTTTTTCCAAGTGTCTCTGTGGCACGAAAGCTGTAATATCTTCGTTGAAATCAATGGTAGCACCTTTGTCTACAACTTCAGCGATAACAGCTTTATGCACCGTATCTACAGCAAATTCTTCCTCATACTTGTCCCAAGGGTTCTCCGTAGTCTGTTTGTGTCCTAAACTAAGTTTACGACCGTCAACATCCAACTCTAAAACCTCGACTTCCAAAGTGTCTCCAACGGTAACAAATTCTGATGGATGTTTGATTTTCTTGGTCCAAGAAAGATCGGAAATATAGATCAAACCGTCGATTCCTTCTTCTAGTTCAACAAAGACACCGAAATTGGTGAAATTTCTAACGATTCCTTTGTGTTTAGAACCTACTGGATATTTTGTAGTTATATCGGTCCATGGATCTGGTGTCAATTGCTTGATGCCCAATGACATTTTACGATCTTCCCTATCCAGGGTCAATACCACAGCTTCGATTACATCGCCTACTTTTACAAAATCTTGTGCAGAACGTAAATGCGTAGACCATGACATTTCAGATACATGGATTAAACCTTCAACACCTTCCACCACTTCGATGAATGCGCCATAATCGGCTATAACCACTACTTTACCTTTTACTTTGTCACCAATTTTGATCTCGTCGCTAAGTGCATCCCAAGGATGTTTCTCCAATTGCTTCAAGCCAAGTTGGATTCTTGATTTGTTTTCATCAAAATCAAGGATAACAACGTTCAATTTTTGATCAAGTTCAACCACTTCGTTCGGGTGATTGATTCTACTCCAAGAAAGGTCGGTAATGTGAACCAGACCGTCTACTCCACCAAGATCGATAAAGACACCGTAAGAAGTAATGTTTTTTACAACACCTTCTAGAACTTGTCCTTTTTCTAACTGGCTTATGATTTCTTTTTTCTGTTCTTCGATATCGGCTTCGATCAAGGCTTTATGCGATACTACCACGTTTTTGAATTCATGGTTGATCTTAACCACTTTAAATTCCATGGTTTTATTTACGTATTGATCGTAATCGCGAATTGGTTTCACATCGATCTGTGAACCTGGCAAGAATGCTTCAATACCAAATACATCGACGATCATACCACCTTTAGTTCTGCATTTTACAAAACCACTGACGATTTCTTCCTTATCATGAGCGGCATTAACACGATCCCAGGCCATAATAGTTCTAGCCTTTCTATGAGAAAGCACTAATTGCCCGCTTTTATCTTCGCGTATGTCGATCAAGACTTCAACCTTGTCACCTACTTTTAAGTTGGGATTGTACCGAAACTCGTTCAACGAGATTACTCCTTCAGATTTCGCGTTGATATCAATGATCGCTTCACGGTCAGTAAGATAAACTACCGTACCGGTAACCACTTCTTCATCTGCAGTGTCCACAAAATTTTCGGTAACCAAGTTTTCGAACTCTTTAAGTTTGGCATCATCAACTTTCTCGATACCTTGTTCGTACTTGTCCCAATCAAAATTTTCTAGAAATTCTTTAGGATCTTGAACGGTCTTTTTGACCTTAACTTCTTTTACTTCTTGTTGCGCTTCGGTAGTCTCTTCTACCTGGGCAGTTGCTTTTTCTTCAGCCATTTGCTGATTTAATTTTGTATTCCAAGGCATGTCAAGAGTTGCGCAAAATACCCGGAAGCTGTTAATTGTTTTTTCTCACTCCTTTTTCCTCTTGATCAACTGCAAAAAAGGAGCGCAAAAATACAATTTTTAAATGGTATTACAAACCCATTGCCCCATACTTTATTTAAAGGTCTAGTATTTTGTGATTTTCTGGCCTGATTATGGCAATTATCACTATCTTTCGGGGTAAATATTAACCGTTTAAATTAATTAGTATGAGTGTTAAAGCAAAATACCAGCCTGTTCTTAATTTAGGAGAGCAATTAGGTATAAAAGATGGCAACGTAACCGAAGAAGCCGGAGTTCTTAAAATTAAAGGAATGGCCAAAACCCAATATGAAAAAGACCTTTTATGGGATAAAATAAAGGAAATCGGCGGCCAGAGTCCGTCTGATGTTAAAGCCAATATTACCGTAGAAGACCAAACTGTATATCACAGACACGTGGTAAAGAGCGGTGAGTCTTTAAGTAAAATCGCAAAGCACTATTATGGTGATGCCATGAAGTATAAGCAGATTTTTTCGGCCAACACCAATATTCTTAAAAATCCAGATGTAATCCATCCTGATCAAGTATTGGTGATTCCAAATCCGTAAACAAGTTTCTCAACGAAATGAAATCGGACGCTATTTGGCGTCCGATTTTTTTTGCTCTAAAATGCGCAAAGCATAATTATACATGCGATCAAACTGTTCTTTAAGTCCCATGTCACTATTATCGAACTCAATGGCATCAGGTGCTTTTCTCAATGGTGAAAATTCACGGGTCGAATCTATTCGATCGCGTTTCTCCACATTGGTCAGTACTGCTTCATACGATACTTTTTCACCTTTGTCCAACAATTCCTTGTACCGCCTATAAGCCCTTTTTTCAGGGGAGGCGTTCATGAAGATTTTTAGATC
>JBATIN010000052.1:0-2576 GCA_049667765.1 Flavobacteriaceae bacterium | reverse complement strand
CGCGAGGGATGGATGAACAGGGATACCGGTAAAAAAGGAGACCCACGATTGCAGTTCAACAGCTTTATGCTTTTGCAGGAAGTAATGGACAACTATGCCAAAAAGTTGACCATTAAATTGAATATAGACGAAATAAAAGAAGGCGGCATCACAGCACTAAAAGATACCCTTGAGTTGCATAAGGGAGATCATGCCTTAAATTTTGTCATTTACGAAATGGAGGAACAGATCAAGGTAAACTTATTGAGTAGAAAACAAAAGGTACAGATTTCGAGTGAACTACTTAGAGTTTTAACAGATAATGAGGTTCATTATAAGTTGAATTAGTTTTCAAGAATAGATTCCGTGAGAAAGAACGAAAATAAGGTGCGCTGATAGTTGTATAGTCAAAACGAATATGTAAAGTGTAAGAAATGAGCCAAATATTTGACTAAATTTGTATAATCCAATAAATTAAAGAAAATGGCATTAGAAATTACAGACGCTACTTTTGACGAGGTAGTCTTAAAAAGTGACAAACCCGTTGTGGTCGATTTTTGGGCCGCATGGTGCGGACCTTGTAGAATGGTAGGCCCTATCATCGATGAGGTGAGTACCGAATATGAAGGTAAAGCAATAGTTGGCAAGGTCGATGTTGATGCAAATCAAGAATTCGCTGCCAAATACGGAGTTCGAAATATACCTACGGTATTGGTCTTTAAGAATGGAGAGATCGTGAACCGTCAGGTTGGCGTTTCTCCAAAGAAAGTATATACTGATGCTATTGATGCCGCATTATAAACTGTTTTGCCCGACGGCATACTAAGAATAAAAAATCTTGCTTTCTGCAAGATTTTTTTATTTCGGGCAACGGGCACCTAATTCCTAACCCCTTATTCCAATATCCTCTCCCTCTCTAATTTCGTTATCTTAGCGTCATGAATCTTCAATCGGAATTAAACAAGGCATCACTTTTCCAAAACTTGGAACTTTTGGCCAATCAGGTCGTTGAAGGGTTTATAAGCGGTATTCATAAAAGTCCGTTTCATGGGTTTTCGGCAGAATTCGCAGAGCATAAGATTTACAACACTGGAGAAAGTACCAAACACATAGATTGGAAACTTTTTGGGAAGACAGACAAACTTTACACGAAGCGGTACGAAGAAGAGACCAACCTCCGATGTCATATGATTTTGGATAATTCAGCATCTATGTATTATCCTGAAATAAAAGAGTTGAATATCGGTAATTTGAATAAAATAGGGTTTGGGGTGCTGGCCATTGCCGCATTGATGAACGTTCTTAAAAAACAACGGGATGCCGTTGGCTTGAGCGTTTATGCCGATCAGTATGAGTTTTACTATCCTGAAAAGGGAAGCGAGCGGCATCATCAGATGTTGTTGGCCAAACTATCTGAAATTAGTTTAGAAAGCAAACCTGCGCAACAAACCGAAACGTACACCTATTTGCATTTAATTGCCGAGAAGCTAAAACGTCGTAGTCTTGTATTTCTCTTTACCGATATGTTGCAGACTACTACTGATGACGAGAAACTATTTGAAGCCCTGCGCCATTTAAAGTACAACAAACATGAGGTGGTCTTATTTCATTTATTGGATGAATCTACCGAACTGCATTTCAATTTTGAGAATACCCCCAAACGCTTTTTTGACGTGGAGAGTGGCGAACATGTCGATTTATATTCCGATACAGTAAAAGAGCACTATGAAAAATATATGAAGGAGTATTTTGAAACTTTAAAGCTAAAATGTGCCCAGTATAAGATAAAGTACGTAGGTGTTGATGTGCGTTCAGACTTTTCTAGCGTGCTAAATACATTAATGGTAGAGCGACAAAATTTTCTATAATTATATGTTATCTATCGAGTGGTCAAACTAGTTGGAATTTATAGCTCATCTTTTATAATCTGAGCGTAACAGCCGCCATTTGCCTTCCCATTATTCAAGTCCGAATCCTTATTCTTCGCCTAAATTACTATTGAGGTATAAACTATTCGTGGGCAGTCAATCCAATATAAAATCACTAATAGGTCTGGTCTAGCTGTGTAACTAATAATGCTACACAAAACTTTAGAATTTTAAATGGAACCCCATTTAGATTATCCCTATTTTTAAGAATCTTCCTACAGTCTAACGTTGATTATAAAAAATAATTAATGAAACACAGGATTATTATGTATTGCCATAAGCATGTTCTATTGCGGTTCTGTTTTCTGGCAAAATAAGGAGGTAGACAGCATAAAGGTCCTTATGGATCTAAATAAGTAAGGTACTACGTTGGTAAACCATTTACTGGAGATTTAACTCTTATTGAACAAATCCGAGGCAGACGCTGTTCAAGACTATGCCCTACGGGCGATTGAACTTGCAGATGAAATTGATTTTAAAAGAGGTTTGGCCTATGGCTATAAAAATTTAGGACATCCACTATATTTAAAAGGAGAACTTAATAATGAATTAGTAGAATATTGGCAGCAGTAACTCGATATTTTTGAAGAGATAGGCGATAAACAGGGTATTAGCAATTTGGGCAGTACATACCAGACCAAAGGTGATGATCTGACTGCCTTGAAATAC
>JBATIN010000051.1:0-2390 GCA_049667765.1 Flavobacteriaceae bacterium | reverse complement strand
CTACTACCATGCGCTTTTATAAAGTCTCTTTTTTTGTTGCTGTTTTGATGGGCATTTTGATGAATCTGAGTTGTAAAAGAACCCAAACGGATTCAAAGACGCCCACTGAAAATGCAAAAAAAGTCATCCTAAAGACCGATACTTTGGTTTCTAAAGTAAAAACACAAAAAAAAAGATTTAAAAGTCTTGAAGGCATCGCAGACACAACATTCGTTCGGTTGGCCGATTATAGCGATGCCTTTGCGTACGATTTAAGGTATGCCACGGATAACAATTTCTTGAAAGCTAAAGTATACGAATGCGCAGAGTGTTATATGCGGGTAAAGACTGCAAAAGCCTTGTTAGTGGCAAATTCAGATTTCAAAAAGCAAGGGGTGAAAATAAAATTCTTCGATTGTTATCGGCCAAATTCGGTGCAATATAAAATGTGGGAGATTGTGCCGAATCCGCAGTATGTGGCCAATCCGGTTAAGGGTTCTATACACAACAAAGGTGGCGCTGTGGATATTACTCTAGTCACCCTAGAGGGCGAAGAATTGGACATGGGCACCGATTTCGATTTTTTTGGAAAAATGGCGTATCATGACAATCTAGATTTGCCCCAAAATATCTTGGACAACCGAAAGCTGTTAAAAGAGACTATGGAGCGACATGGTTTTTGGTCTATAAGAACCGAATGGTGGCACTATAATTTATCAGCGGGATCAAACGATAAAGTAGCCAATTTTAAATGGCCATGTAATTGAACAATTAACTCTTAGATATGAAGATTTCAAGTATCGTTTTATTACTATTGGCCATGAACTTAGTTTTTTTTAAAGGGATGTCGCAAGATACTATAGTGCCTTTATGGCCCAATGGCAAAATACCAAACCGCATCGTTTCCGATGAAAAAGAAGTACATGTTTTTGAAGACATTTTGCGAATTAGCAAGGTGCAAACCCCAACTATCGAAGTTTATTTGCCCGCTAAAAAGAATGCAACAGGGGCGGCAATGCTGATATTTCCGGGCGGTGGTTATCACCTTTTGGCCTATGATTGGGAAGGAACCGACATCGCTAAATTTTTGAATGGTAAAGGCATTGCAGGCATTGTCGTTAAATATCGTTTACCAACTTCAGAATCGGTAAAAGAGAAACACAATGTACCCCTGATCGATGCCCAACGGGCGATTCGATTAGTAAGGAGGAATGCGAAAGATTGGAACATCGATGATACAAAGGTAGGTATTATGGGCTTTTCCGCTGGCGGACATTTGGCGGCTACCTTAGGAACACATTATGACGAAAAAGTATATGACCCCACAGACGAAACGGATTCTTTAAGTGCTAGGCCCGACTTTATGGCATTGATTTATCCTGTCATCACTATGGTACAACCTACAAAGCATAAAGGGTCTCAAGTTGCCTTATTGGGCGAGAATCCCGAGAAAGCAATGCTTGAGCATTTTTCCAATGAGCTTCAGGTGAGTGCCGATACGCCACCTACCTTATTGGTACACGCAACTGATGACCGCGGTGTACCTGTTGAAAATAGTCTCTTGTTTTTTCAAGCCCTAAAGGATAAGGAGGTAGCAGCGACCATGCACATTTATCCAAAAGGCGGACACGGATTTTCACTGGCCCGAAATGACGTTCAGTTGCGGGACTGGACCGAGCGGTTGTTCGAGTGGGTGGAAGGCCTGGAATAGCCTTTGGCATTTTTATTCAAAATAAAGGGACTAATCTTGATAACTTTTATATTTTTGCAGTCCGATTTCAAAAGCCCATAAGCTAGTTGGTACTTGGAATTTGATTTTTTTTTGAAATTTGCGGCAAATGGCTGTTTTTTCGGGATGTAGCCCTTCGAATTCGCTCAGGATAAACTGCACGACAGTTTGGTCAGGTAGAATCGTAAAACTATGTTTGATACAAGTTAATATCTGTATCTTTTAATAATCGGGATGTAGCGCAGTCCGGTAGCGTACACGCCTGGGGGGCGTGTGGTCGCAGGTTCAAATCCTGTCATCCCGACTGAATGAGAAAGTGAATCGTGCAAACGGTTCACTTTTTGTTTTCAAACGCGTCACAAACGCAGTTTGTATAAGCGCTTGAAAACAAAAAGTGGAAAGGCGATAGCCTTCACTTCCCCATTTGCAATGAGGGTTCATTAGGATTATCCAAATCCTGTCCTCCCGCTTGAAAACAAAAAGTGGAAAGGCGAATGTCTTCACTTCCCCATTTGCAATGAGGGTTCATTGGGATTATCCAAATCCTGTCCTTCGGCTTGAAAACAAAAAGTGGAAAGGCGATAGCCTTCACTTCCCCATTTGCAATGAGGGTTCATTAGGATTATCCAAATCCTGTCCTCCCGACTGATCTAAAAAGTGGTATCGCAATAGCGGTATCACT
>JBATIN010000050.1:0-4845 GCA_049667765.1 Flavobacteriaceae bacterium | reverse complement strand
TCGTAGGCGTATACGCTTTGGTCACGGTAACCGTTTCGGTACCGATATCGTTTTCTTCTTCTTGTGCAAAGGCCACGGTGATCGACCCAAGAAAAGCGAATAGTGTTAGTTTAATATACTTGTGCATAAGTGTTCTTTTATCTCGAATATTTTAGTTTCCTCCTGGATCAATTGAAGAATTGCTCTGTGCTTCCTTGGCCTTGATGATAGATAATTCACCTCTAGCCTCAGCAACTATTTCGGGATACTGTGCAAAATTCGTGGTCACATTATCCAAGATATAGGTGGCCTGATAAGCATCGCCAAGGGCATAAAAGTTCTTTGCCATAATGATCAGGCCCTTACCGCCCCATTCTTTATAAGCAGAAAAATCTTTGGCCAATTTCTGAACGGAGGTATTGGAAGCTTCATGCTGCCCCGACTTATTTTTAAAATAAGCATCATAATACAAGGCTTCTGCAGCGGTTTCGCCCGAAGCGATTTTCAATACTTCGGCATAGGCCGATTCGGCCTTTGACTCATCGCCCGTTGCAATGGCCGAGCGGGCGATCATAATTTGCGCATCGCTCTTTATACGGTTGTCGATGCTCGAGGTAGCCAATACCTTTTCCGCATAAGCCAAGGTTCGGGCGTAATCTTTTTTCTGGTAATAGCCCTTCATCAAATTCGATTGGGCAAAGGTTCGGTTTTGCTGAATATTGGCCTGAGCCTCTAAACGTTCCAAATAAGGAAGTGCAGTAGCGTAATCATTTTTACCAATGTATACTTCACAAACACGTGTCAAAGCCTGTTCGGTATATTCAGAAGCTCCTTTATCGGCTACATATTTATAATAGGGCAAAGCCTTATCGTTCTGACTCTTTGAAAAATAGAGCTGCGCCAAATTAAAGTTCGCTTTTATGGAATGAAGTCCGTTCGGGAACTGCTTTATGTAATTTTCATACCCACGAAGGGCAGCCTCCTTATCGCCTTCCATATTCTTTTTATCGGCCGATTCGTAGGTGGCATTATCGAGTTCTGCATCGGTAACCTCTACAAAATCAAGGTCGCGTACCCAAGCAGCATATTCATCGACCCTGCCCAAATCGACATACACCAATTTTGCGGTGGCCACGGCCTGAACCGCTTCTTGGGTATTCGGGTAATCGCGAACGACCGTTTTGAATTTTGCCAAGGCCTGATCATTGCGACTAGAATTATAATGTACCAAACCTTGTCGCATTATCGCCTGTGGCACTAAAGTACTTGCCTTGTATTCGCTAATCAAGCGATCGTAGGCCTGTAGTCCTTTATTTTCTTGCCCGGCAGTTATATAGGAGTTACCCAGTTCAAACAAGGCATCATCTTTTAAGCTTGAATTAGGGTACTGGGTCGTAAAACTTTCCAGTTCCTCGATCTTGGTGCTCGCCCGATCTACAAACCCATAGCTAAGCGCCTTATGAAAGGCGGCATAATCTTTTTCAGGCCCTGTTAAGGCCAAGGCCTTGTTGTAGGTTTCAATGGCCGGCCAATACTTGCTGGTCACAAAATAACTATCGCCCAAACGAAGAAAACCATCATATAGTTTATGAGTGTCGGCGGGGGAAGAACTCGTAAAAGTATTAAAACTGGCTATGGCATTACCATATTGCTTCAGCTTAAAATAGGTATAGGCCAAATTGTACTCCAAGTCTTTATACTCCTCCGTACTTCTGGCGCTTAGGTTTTGCTGAAAGCGCTTGTAACTTGCCAGTGCATCGGCATAACGGTTGAGCATATATTCCGATTCGGCTTTCCAATAGGCTGCACGGGCTTCGAAGGCTGCATCTTCAGCACTTCCCAAAGATTTTGCGAAATTAGCTTCGGCCGCGGCGTAATCCGCATCGATAAATAATTCAACACCTCTGTAAAAAGCTACTTTTTGATAAGTGGTTTTACTGGCGAAATTTTTATTCTTTTCAAGAAGTTCCATTGCACCGGCAAAGTTCTTGGAGGTGATGTACGAATCGACCAGTAATGCCTGCATGGTTTGCGCGTTCTTGTCGTTCGGATATTTGTTCAAATAGTCTGAAATCACCTGCGGTACCGGCTCATAAGGATTGCCGATCTCGTAGCTCAAGCGGGCGTAGTTCATATAGGCATCTTTTTGGATCTCAGGTGAAAATTCCATTTGGGAAGCATTTCGAAAAGCGTTCAAGGCTTCCTGTTTTTTATCCAATTTCAAATAACATTCGGCCAGATGATAATAAGCGTTTTGCGATACACTATTGGTGCCGCCAATGATTTTATTGAATTGTTGAACGGCATTGGCAAAATCACCTTGCTTATAAAAGCTATATCCCATCAAATAATAATCGGTATTGCTCATCTTACCCCTTTTGCCTTTGTACTGCTCTAGATACGGAATGGCATTATCATACTGTTTTAAGTTGAAATAGCTCTCCCCAATTATTTTATTGAGCTCCGAAACCTCGTTACGGTCTGCTTTTGACAGCTGTTTTTTGGCCAAGGCAATAGCTTCTTCGAACCGCCCTAACTTAAAGTTCATGTCGGCCTGGTAATAGCTTAGCTTTTCATCCAAGATTTCTGGGTCGGTAATTTCATCGAACCGTTGATTGGCCGCTTGGTAGTCGTCTTGCTCATAAGAGATGTAGCCCAGATAATACTTTGCTTGAGAACCATATACGGGCGATTCGGTCACCTTGCTTAAATAGCGCTCTGCCTCTTTAGGATTTTTAGAGGAAAAAAGAGCGTAGCCATAATTAAAATTGAACTTGTCCATCTCACTACGAGATAGTGCACTTTGGTTGACCTTGTTGTACCATTTTAAGGCATAAGGATATTTACCCGTTTCAAAATAGTACTCGGCAACGTCGGCAAAAGCCGAATTTCGCTTGGTAGAAGTCGGGTACTTTTCTACAAAATCCTCCATCAGTGCATCGGCCCCCAATTGGTTGAGACGAACGGCCGCATTGGCCTCATAATAGGCGCTGTTGGCTCTGGTCTCTATATTTTGGGTGGTGTTCTTTACCCTGCCGAAAATCGTCTGTGCTGCTTGGTATTGCTCATTGTTGTAGAGTGCCAAGGCATCTTCGTAATCTTTATTTTCGTGGGTGTAGATTTTGGTCTCTTGGGAAGTACCCCAAAATACCATCCCTAAAAGCAAGGGAAGGCAAGCAGATATTTTTTTAATCATAGTGTTCTAACTATTGTCTAGTGTGATAACGTGAAAATTTTAATCAAAGTATGTAGCTCTTCGCTTTTTGCGAAACCTCATTTTCAGTACACAAAATCCTGAATTTTGGTTGCCCAGTGCATGGTACTTTGCGTGCGATACACGACATTTCAACATACAAAAGAAAAAGATTTACGCGAACGATAATTTATTATCCGTGTTAACTTATTACTTTTATATCAACAAATGTTCTGAATTCAGAATTCAGAATTCAGAATTAAAACTATGCCCGATACGATACTGGAATTGAACGACGTTTCTATTTTTCAAAAGGAAAGCCTAGTCTTGAACGAAGTCAGCCTTAACGTAAAAAAAGGGGAGTTCGTCTACCTCATCGGCAAGACCGGAAGTGGAAAAAGTAGCTTCATGAAAACCTTATATGGTGATCTGCCCTTGAAAAATGGCACCGGAAGCATCGTCGGGTTCGACTTAAAAACCTTAAAAGAAAAAGACATCCCTTATCTGCGTCGTAAACTTGGGATCGTTTTTCAAGATTTTAAATTGTTACCCGATCGAAACATCAACAACAACCTTCAATTCGTGCTAAAAGCTACCGGCTGGAAAGATCAGGCAAAAATGAACAAACAGATCGAAGAGGTGCTCGACAAGGTGGGCATGAAGACCAAAGGCTTTAAATTTCCCCATGAACTTTCAGGTGGCGAACAGCAACGTATTGCGATCGCCCGTGCCCTTTTAAACGATCCCGAGCTTATTCTGGCGGATGAGCCTACAGGCAACCTAGACCCCCAGACCAGTGTAGAGGTCATGAAGGTGATGCAGGACATCAACAAATCGGGCCGTACAATTTTAATGGCCACCCATGACTATGCACTCATTTTAAAATATCCATCAAAGACCTTAAAATGCGATGGCAACAAGGTTTTTGAAGTAGTGCAACGGGCCGTTTAAAGGGTAAACTTAGCCTTCTCCTTTCAAAGTCTTAACATCAACGATCAGTTGAGCGATAGAGGCCTTGTTCAAGCCATTGTAGATACCCCTGATATGTTTGTTCTTATCGATGAGCAGAAAATTCTCGGTATGTAGAAAATCATTGATGTCTTTGGGTATGCCCAAATCATTTTCAACAAAATATTGATTTCTCCCTAGATTGTAAATTTCTTGTTTGTCACCCGTAACCAAATGCCATTTTGCACTGACTACCTTATTTTTTTCGGCATATGCTTTCAAGACGGCAACAGAATCTATGGAAGGGGTAACCGAATGGGAGAGCAATAACACGTTGGGGTCGCTCAAGAACTCATCCTGTACAAGTGACATATTTGCTGTCATTTTTAGACAGATTCCGGGACAACTGGTAAAAAAGAAATCTGCAATATAGATCTTGTCGTTGAATGTTTTGTGGGAAATAGTATCGCCTAGTTGATTGACCAGCTTGAACTCAGGAATTTTGTGAAAACCGCGCTCATCATCGGTATTGGGAGTCAACCAATGTGGGGTAAAAGATTCATCATTGTAATAGGGTAAAAATTCTACCCTATTCGTTTCTTCAACCAAGGCAGCCGTTTTCTTGTACTCTTGATTGCAACTTGTGAAAATTGCGAACAAAAAGACCCAAACAAACCCGACTTTTTTAATCTCTAACAACAACTTCATCTTCTAATTGATAACAT
>JBATIN010000049.1:0-9794 GCA_049667765.1 Flavobacteriaceae bacterium | reverse complement strand
GCTACGACCTAGATCTACACAAAAGTAGATTCGATAATGCAGGAAGCCATAGTGCAAAAAGCATTTCCCGGGGCACAAATACTGGTCGCAAAAGATTCAAAAATAATTTTCCATAAGGCTTACGGTTTTCATACTTACGACAGTTTACAACCAGTTGCATTAGATGATATTTATGATTTGGCCTCTGTTACCAAGATCATTGGCCCTCTACCTGCAATCATGAAACTGGTAGATGAAGGCAAGCTAAAATTAGATGTACCATTCAGTATCTATTGGAAACCTTGGCAAAAAGTAGAAAACAAGAAAGATCTTACGCTTCGCGAAATTTTGGCACACCAAGCAGGTTTAACCCCCTATATTGTTTTTTTGGACAAAGTCATCAAAAAAAATGGCAAGGCAAAAAGGCGGTTCATTCGTACTAGATCTAATTCTCGCTTTAGCCATGAGGCCTATGATAAGATTTATGTGAGAAATAATTTCAACGAGAAAATGTACCGAATGATAGATAAATCTGACGTTGCAGAAAAAAAGTACAAATACTCAGGACTAACCTTTTTGATCTTCCCAAAGCTTCTTGAACAGTTAACGGGACAGTCGTACGAAACATATCTTACCCAAAATTTCTATGCTCCTCTAGGAGCCACCACATTAGGATTCCGGCCTAAAACCAAGAATTTTCCCAACAAAATTGTTCCTACCGAAATAGACACCCTGTTCAGACACGCTCTCACCCAAAATTGGGTACATGACGAAAATGCTTCGCTTTTGGGCGGTATTTCGGGTAATGCAGGCTTATTCGCTACGGCCACCGATTTGGCTAAAATGATGCAAATGTACATGCAATACGGCAGTTATGGCGACCAGAGATACATTTCTGAAAGCACCGTAAAAGAATTCATTAAAGTACAATACCCCGACAACGAAAACCGCAGAGGCCTTGGTTTTGACAAGCCTTCATTGAACAATTCTGAAGTAACCTTGGCCGATGCATACCCTGCGCCCGAGGTGAGTCCGGAAAGTTTTGGTCATAGCGGTTTTACGGGCACCTTTGTTTGGGCCGATCCCGTAAATCAGTTGGTATATATTTTTCTTTCCAACCGGGTATACCCTTCAAGAACGCATAGTAATATCTATAAACTGAACATTCGATCTGCGGTCCAGCAAGTATTTTATAGGGCCGGGTTGTCAACAAAGTAATTCCCTCGGAATTTTATTTTTGGTATCTTCGTTTTACAAAACTTCTTATGGGGCTTCTAGTATTTTACGCTATAATATCAATCTTTTTTTCGTTTCTCTGTTCCATTCTTGAGGCAGTGCTTTTAAGTGTGACCCCAACTTTTATTAGCGTTAAAAAAAAGGAAGGAAAAGCGTTTGCAGAAACCTTGGAGGCTTTAAAAGCCGATGTTGACAAACCCTTGATCGCCATTCTCACCCTAAACACCATTGCCCATACTGTTGGGGCCATTTTAGTAGGGGTACAGGCCAAGGTGGCCTATGCCGAATTATATGGTACCGCTACCCGTACTTTATTTGGTATTGAGTTTACTGAAGATCTTATGGTAGGCGTGGTTTCCACGTTAATGACCATTCTTATTTTGGTGGCTTCGGAAATAATACCAAAAACCATAGGGGCCACCTATTGGAGGCAGCTCTCCAATTTTACGGCCAAAACTTTAAAATACATGGTCTTGGTCTTAAAGTGGACCGGCTTGCTTTGGATCTTACAGTTATTTACCAAATTAGTGGGTGGCAAGGGACATCACGGCAGTGTTTTAAGTAGGGAAGATTTTACCGCCATGACCGATATTGCCCATGAAGAAGGGGTTTTTGAAAAATCGGAATCTACGATTATAAAGAATCTACTGCGTTTCGATGAAGTGCTAGTGAAGGATGTGATGACGCCTAGGGCGGTAATGAAGATTGCCTCGGAAAAAACAAGTATCGCCGATTTTTTTGAAAAGAACCCGAAAATACGATTCTCGCGCATACCTGTATACTCCGATAAAATGGATCATATAGACGGCTTTGTCTTAAAAGATACCATCTTGGAAGAAATGGTTAATGAAAATGGGCATATTCCCCTTTCTGAAATTAAGCGGGAAATATTGATTACAGAACGTAATACCCCTATTCCGAAACTGTTCGACATCCTCATAGCAAAAAGAGAACATATCGCCTTGGTCATTGACGAATATGGATCTGTTAGTGGTTTGGTAACTATGGAAGATGTAATCGAAACCCTCTTGGGGCTCGAAATTATGGATGAAAGCGATAACGTGGCCGATTTACAGGAACTGGCACGAAAAAACTGGGAAACCCGTGCTAAACGTTCTGGCGTACTTGATAGTCCAGTGAATACCGAAAAGGAACCGAAAGCCAAATAGCACTATGGAAACCGCATTCATACAAACACCGCTTGGTGTCACTAAGCTAGAAGGAAGTGCTATCGGACTAACCTCTATTACCGTATTGGATGATGATCTGCCGCTAACCAATCTCATTCCTGAAGTACTTGAAGATGCCGTATACCAATTGCAAGAGTATTTTGATGGCAAGCGCAAATGTTTTGACTTAGAACTCGACCCCCAAGGCACAGATTTTCAACAAAGGGTATGGAAAGCCCTATTAGAAATCCCCTACGGAAAAACGGTTTCTTATTTAGACCTTTCAAAAACCTTGGGCGATGTTAAGGCCATTCGGGCGGTTGCTGCAGCGAATGGAAAGAATCCGCTTTGGATCATAGTACCCTGCCATCGGGTAATTGGTAGCGATGGTTCTTTAACCGGCTATGCAGGCGGTTTGCATAGAAAAAAATGGCTTTTGGAGCATGAAAGTACCGCCAAACAGCAAACGCTATTCTAAAATTTACAGACCAAACGGTCTTTTACGCAATAAAAAAGCACATTTCATTTCACTAATAGGTGTTTCATCGATAAAGTCCTGTAAATTATAGCGATTTGACGCGAATCTAATGTCGTCCGAATACATATTGACCGACCAGGGAGTCGGTAACTCTATTTTTAAACCATAGAGCTAGGGAAATCAAATTCCCTAGAAACAGGGTGCTTTTTAAAAGTGGAGTAAGGTACATTTGTATATATTTTATTAAAAAAATTACATTATGGCACTCCCATCTATCAAAGAGATATCCGAAAAGGCACAAAATACCTTCAAAAAATTTCCCATTACGTTGGTCTGGGCAATTGTCGGCAGTTTTTATTTCATAGTGCTGCTAGGACAAAGTGAAAAGAAATTCGAAGAGCATTTGCCTCTATTGTTAACATTTATCTTGGGCATAAGTTGGTTGATTGCTGCCCGATTTTTTATAGAACGTTTCGCACAACCTAAAAAATGGATCTGGGTAAAAGGTGTTGTGCTGGCCTTATTGGTCATATATTACTGGCAGTTACCTAAGAGTGAGCAATTAGATGGTGATATTGTACAATTGACTCGATTTTTCCTGTATTTCATTGCGGGTCACCTTTTCGTTCTTTTTGCACCTTTTATTGGTAAATGGGACAATGCCGCCTATTGGAACTACTTGAAATCGGTTGGTTTCGCAATTTTAAGAAGTGGGATATTTTCGGGCGTTTTATATATAGGACTGGTATTGGCCCTGGCCGCGATCAACGCACTTTTCGATGCCAACGTTCCCGGGGAACGATATGGTCAACTCTTTATATTTTGTTTGGGCATAGCGAATACTTGGATCTATCTGTCCGATTTTCCCAAAAACGTATTGGAAACTAATTCTGTAGAATTCAACAAGGCCTTAGAGGTTTTTGTAAAGTATATTTTAATACCATTAGTTTTGTTATACATCGTCATCCTCTACGCCTATGGTTTTAAAATTGTATTTGAATGGCAATTGCCACAAGGTTGGGTGTCTTATTTGGTCACGGCATTGGCAATTTTGGGCTTTGTCGTGCAAGTCATCATTAATCCGGTTCAAAAAACCCTTAAATCATGGTCGATCAATTTATTCTACCCATGTTTCTATTATTTGTTGTTACCTCTTGTGCTACTATTGTTCATTGCCATTTTTAGGCGCATCGCCGACTACGGTATTACAGAAAATCGTTATTTTGTAGTCTCCATCGCCTTTTGGATATTGGGCATGACGCTCTATCTTTTGTTCAGTAAGAATAAGCGGCTAAAGGTTTTGCCTATTTCGCTTTTTTTACTTGCATTAATGACCTCCTTCGGATTTTGGGGCACTTTTCAAGTATCGATTAACAGCCAAACAAACCAATTTGCCAAGGTTTTTCAGAACGTAAGGGCGAATAATAATATGGCTACTGCAGATGAATACCAGCGACTGCAGTCAGTTCTCGATTATTTGAACAAGCGCGAATCGCTAACGAGATTGAACAATATCACCGATATTGATATGCATGCTGCCTTTGAAGATTCGCTCAATGACAAATTCGGAAGTTATAGATGGTTGGACACCTCAAAGGTTATGGATTCTTTAGGGATAAAAATGAGTCCTGAAGAATTGGCCAAAACTAAATATGGCAATAATTACTACTATTATTATAGCTCCCAAAACAAGACCTCAACCTATACTCTTGAAGATTTTGACCAGTTTTCGGTATATAACCTTTATCCTTATAATGATGAAAATGACGATAAAATTGGTGATTTTTTATTAAATTATGATACCAAAAACGTTGAGTTCACCCTTTCGCAAATAAATAGAGGTGATGAAGGCCTACATATTCCCCTCCGTACAAAATTAGAGACGCTATCACAATATGGTAATGAACTGAGCAATTTAAGGGAAGAACAATTGACAATGAATGTTGAAAATGATAGTATAAAACTGCGGCTTATCTTTAAGGATTTAGGTTTTTATATAGAAAAGGACTCTGTATCGGTTAACAATGCGCAACTGTACCTTTTTCTAAAACAAAAATAATATGTTGCAAAGAATACAATTAGAGCATATTCTCTTCTTGGACATCGAGACTGTGCCTGAACAAGCTGATTTTAACGCACTGGACGATGCCAAAAAAGAGCTTTGGGCACACAAATCGCAATATCAAAGAAAAGAGGAGTTCACCGCCGAAGAATTCTATGATCGAGCCGGAATCTGGGCCGAATTTGGCAAGATCATTTGTATCTCGGTAGGCTATTTTAATTTTAAGGGAGATGTCAGAACCTTACGTACCACCACTTTTTATGGCGAAGAGTCCAAACTGCTTAAAGATTTCAAGAATCTTATAGTTAGCCATTTCAGTCAGACCAAACACTTGCTCTGTGGGCATAACGCAAAGGAATTTGATTTCCCATATATAGCCAGACGGATGATCATTCACAACATAGAGCTTCCCTATAAACTAAATCTGTTTGGCAAGAAACCATGGGAAATTCCGCATCTAGACACCATGGAGCTTTGGAAATTTGGGGACTATAAACATTTTACTTCCCTTAAACTATTGGCGAATATTTTAGGCATCCCTTCCCCAAAACAAGATATCGATGGCAGTATGGTACGACAGGTGTATTATGAAGAAAAAGATCTTGATCGCATTATTAATTACTGTGAACTTGATGTAGTGACCACCGCACAAGTCTTTTTAAGGTTACGTGGTGATAAATTATTGGAAGAATCTGAGCTAAAAAAAGTTTAACTGACTACCTGTAGCAACCCCAACAAAAGTATCAGTCATTCAACTTTAACTGAATGTACACCGGAAAATGATCACTATACCCTCCAATGTATTTTCCGCCGGCATAGGTTCTATAGGGCATGCCCTTATACTTCCCTTTTAACTCTACCAAATAGGTTTCATCAAAAATATTGGCATGGGCAAAACTATGAGTACCTTTTTGATAATTGAAAAAATTATGTGATACGATTATCTGATCGAAAAGGCTCCATTCGCTCTTATAATTAGCGCTTCCCCTTTCTGGAGTAATCAAATTTTCGACAGGATTGTATAAATGGGTCAGTTGCATTAGGCTTTTAATGCTATCGGAATTTGGACCGGCGTTAAAATCGCCCATAATAATATAGTTAGGGTCATGGTATTCTTCTTCAATTTTAGCCATGTAGGCCTTCAGGGTTTCTGCCGCGATGATTCTTTTGTAATCGGTCTCGATTACGCCATCTCGGCGCGAAGGCCAGTGATTCACGAACACATGTACCTGTTCGCCATTCAATATGCCGCGTACATAGAGTATATCCCTTGTAGTATCGCGTTCGCCGTTAGGGTTGTTAACCCACAAGGTAATGGGCTCGGAATAGTGCACCTCAAAATATTGTTTATGGTACAAGAGCGCCGTATCGATCCCGCGTTCATCGGGACTATCATAATGCACAAAACCGTAATTGATGTTACGCAGAGATTCGGCAGCAAGCAGGTCTTTCACTACTCGTTCATTTTCTACCTCGGCTACCCCCACCAGTACGGGAGGCCGGTGGGTTGTGGTACTTCCAATTTCTGAAATGGTCTTGGCCAACTTATACAGTTTGCGATTATACCGTTTCATCGACCATTTTTTTAATCCCGTGGGAGTGAAGTCATCATCAAGTGTATCGGGGTCGTCTACGGTATCGAAAAGGTTTTCGAGATTATAAAAGGCAACCGTGTAAAGATTGTCTTTCGACTTTTTTTTAAATAACGATAATAGCATGGGCGGCACAGATGGAACAATAAATTTACAAAATTCATTGGCCAACTATTGATTAGATTTGTACTTTAAATCATCTTATGCTAGAAAAAAAATCAATAGAATATGAAAAGGCGGTTCTAGTCGGTGTTATCAATAGGGAGCAGAACGAAGAAAAAGTTGCCGAGTATCTCGACGAACTTGAATTTTTGACCTATACCGCTGGCGGAGAAGTACTAAAACGTTTTACGCAAAAAGTAGAGGTGCCAAACCCGAAAACCCTTATCGGAAGTGGTAAGATGCTAGAACTCGAAGCCTTTGTAGAAGAAAACGATATAGGCTCGGTAATTTTTGACGATGAACTTTCGCCGGCACAACAACGCAATATTGAAAAGCAGCTACGCTGTAAAATCATTGATCGAACAAGTCTTATTCTCGACATTTTCGCACAACGTGCACAGACCAGTTATGCCCGCACCCAGGTAGAACTGGCCCAGTATGAATATTTATTGCCCAGATTAACAGGTTTATGGACTCACTTAGAGCGTCAAAAAGGGGGTATCGGAATGCGTGGTCCTGGGGAGACTGAAATTGAAACCGATAGACGAATCGTACGCGACCGTATTTCTTTGTTAAAAAAGAAACTGCTCAAAATAGACCGGCAAATGGAAACCCAGCGCGGCAACCGTGGGGCTCTAGTACGCGTAGCCTTGGTAGGTTATACTAACGTGGGCAAGTCAACACTTATGAACGTAATCAGCAAAAGTGAAGTGTTCGCCGAGAACAAACTATTTGCAACGCTTGACACTACGGTACGAAAAGTAGTTATAGGCAACCTGCCATTTCTATTAAGCGATACCGTAGGTTTTATACGAAAACTGCCTACACAGCTGGTAGAAAGTTTTAAAAGTACTTTAGATGAAGTACGTGAAGCGGACCTGTTGTTGCACGTGGTCGATATATCGCACGCACAATTTGAGGAACAAATAGATTCTGTCAATAAAATTCTGGACGAAATAGAAAGCGCCGACAAAAAAACCATTATGGTCTTTAACAAGATCGATCAGTATCGACACGAGACCATAGATAGCGATGACCTAACCACTGAAAGAACGGAAAAACATTTTACGATTGACGAGTGGAAAAATACATGGATGCAGCGCGTAGGCACCAATGCGATTTTTATTTCGGCACTGAACAAAGAAAATCTTGATGAGTTCAGAAAAAGGGTATATGACGAAGTTCGCGACATACATATTACCCGTTTTCCTTATAATAATTTCCTGTATCCTGAAAATCTAGATCAATATTAACAGTGGCTAGTTGATTGTTGGCATGCCGTTTATCGGATAAAAAGAACCTGTCATATTTTTCACAACATTCCCCGTGCACTTGACAACAAATATTTAGTCGAATGCTAAATGTGTTCTACATTTACATAGTAATTAAGTGATAGTGTTGCCCCAAACCACACTGCAAACTTGACCGAAAATCTAAATGAGGGTTTCCCCAAAACCAAATTTTAGAGCCTGCGAAAGCTTAGACCAAATTTTACGTATAAACCTACTTAACTAAAAAATTGCCCCGCAGTAGCGGGGCTTTTTTTAATTTGTAAAAGTATAATCTACAGTTTCGTATAAATCGATAAGTGGATCCCAGAATACAGTTCCTAAGAGCGAGTACCCCCCAGTACCGATTTGGATCTTTAACTGGTCAACAACAACTGAATCTCCTTCGGTAACCGTAAATTTTACGGTTTGGGTGCCTTTGCCCATATACTTTGGGGAAAGCTCATACTTATAATGCGGAGTATTGTTGCCATTGGTAAATGGAAAAATCCAAATTCTAGCTCCATCATTTCTTGTAACCTCATAGTCGTAGGTTACTTCAACATCTTCCTCAAACTTTAATGAAGCTGGAGAGACGGGTGCCATACTCTTAATGGTAACTATAACCCCGACACCTTCATTGATACTACCTGTAGTTCCGGTATTTTCCTTGGTTTCACCATTCTCATTTGGTTGTTGGACCTGATCTACCGAGGTAAGCCCATCATCTCCTTTGCTACATCCTGACAATACTACCGCGAATAGTACTATGGTTGCCATCCATTTTTGTGCATTTCTGAATATCTCAATACTATTTATCTTGTCCGATAGAGACTTACATTGTGTTTCCATGATTTTATATTTTAATTGTTATTTTATTCATGGGGGAGGTACCTTTCTAAGTTTAATGGATTACTGTTCTCACATTCCTTCTTATCCCTTAAAAATGTCTACATCCATTTATGCTTCAAAATTGGGGTAGCGGCCCAATTATACTGAAATCAAATCGCGAACGTCTAAAGTGCCGTTTTAGAATATCTTTTTTAATTGAAAAAATAACCCGCTGAAATTTGAAGAACGTTGTTATTTAATTTAGTGGACCCGTCACCAGTGGAGTTAAAGTCAGACCCAAAATAATAACGCAACCCAAAGTGTACCTGATTTTTTAGCTTATACCCCAGACCGAAGCCTAACCCAAAATCGATGGCCTTCGTGATATCCGTAATATCATCATCCGTTTGGCCTCCCAACTCAGATTTAGCAGATACAAGAAACCCTATCTGTGGGCCTGCCTCGACACTTAAAGTTTCCCAAACATAATACTTTGCCATAATCGGCACGGTCAAATAGTTTAATGTGAATTCCTCGCCAAAAATGGATTTTGCACCTTGGGAAGAATAGAGTAGTTCGGGCTGAACGGAGACAGCGTCCAGTACCGGAATTTCTACCATACCTCCTAGGTGAAAGGAAATCTTTGCTTTGTCATTATCAAAATCCCCCGAAAAAGATGCTAGATTGATTCCGGCCTTTGCCCCGATGTGGAAATTCTGTGCTTTTACGGTGGCAATACTAAGGGACACTATGACGATAAATACGGTTACATGTTTCATGATTTCTAATTTTTAAATGTTTATGTTATTAAGAGTGAAAAATGAATGTTTATAGGAATAGAACTTATCTTTATAAAAGCAATGGTGCTATCTTTTTCTGTTTTAGCGACAAGCACCATCGCCTTTACCTCAATTAAACTAACTCAAATAACTATTCTCTAATTTGCCCCTTCGGGTTTATTGATGGTTGCTATGGAAGGATTGCTTTTGACACCATCTTTGCTTACAAGCGTATAGC
>JBATIN010000048.1:0-3856 GCA_049667765.1 Flavobacteriaceae bacterium | reverse complement strand
GTCTAGGGTATTAAAGTCTGGATCCTTCTTCTTCATAGCCTTATAGGCCGCAAGACTACCTACTGCCCTATTGGCGGCACCCGACGGCGCGGTCAAAGAAACCGTTTTGATCAGTCTGGGCCTATTTTTATCAGAATCAGAAGCGAACAACTCAAATTGATGAACCCTGGGCACTTGGTTGGAAATCAATTTCAACGCGTAGCCATGTTCTTGTAGGTGCTTTCGAAAAAAATACTCTGGTCCGTTTTTACTATTGCCCCCTGTAAATAGAAGGGTATCGACATGTTCATACTGCCGTAAGTACATTATTACATTTCTCAATTTAATGTTTTGCATTCCCAAGTCGGAAGCATCGATTTTTGACCTTTCGGCACTTTCAACGATATCACAAATACCTATATTTCGACTTTGTAAAAACGCTTTTCGTTGGACGATCGCTACCTTGGTAGTTTCGTATTTTAAGTCTAATTCAAAAATCTTGTCCAAAATTGGCCATAATTGGCCATCACGACTACCATAACAGAAATCGACATCACCGTCTTTCAATTCTTTTGTAGTGAAACGTGGCGGAGGCAAAGTACCAACAATTAATTTAGTGGCTTCTTTAAATAGAAATGGTTGATAAGGGTGGTCGTGCTTAAACAATGAATTCAAATTTCTTTAAATATAACGATTATGGGCACATCGCAATCGGGTTGACCACTAGATAAATATTGACTAACTTTAAAAAAAGCAAAAACCATGGGTAAAGGAGACAAAAAATCAAAACGAGGCAAAATTGCCAATAATTCATATGGTACAAGACGGCCTAAAAAAATAAAAAAAAGGCCTTCGGTCGAAGAAAAAATTAGTATTCGAAAAAAGAAATAAACACCTTATCCTAACGGACGAATACGGGCTGGTTTTCTTTTAAAGTATGCGCTTTACTAAATTGATAACCATCACTGGAAAAATTACGAATTTCACTTAAAGAATCTGCACTCGAATCAATTATAAATCGCACCATAGACCCTCTTGCTTTTTTAGCGAAGAAGCTAAGAACCTTTAATTTATCGTTTTTCCAATCTTTAAAAATCGGTGTAATCACCGGAACTTTAAGTGCTTTTTCATCAATGGCGCTAAAATATTCGTTGCTTGCCAAATTAACGAAGAGTTCGCCCTCATTAAGTTCGGCATTTAAATGTGCCGTAAGCTGTTTTTTCCAGAACGCATATAAATTCTTGTTTCGACCTACAGTTAAATTGGTGCCCATCTCAAGACGATAGGGTTGGATTAAATCAAAAGGTCGGAGTACACCATACAAGCCAGATAATATTCTTAGGGTGTCTTGAAGCCTATCAAAGTTCTTTTCTTTAAGGGTACCGGCCTCAAGTCCCAAATAGACATCCCCGTTAAAAGCATATATGGCCTGACGTGCGTTCTTTGTAGTGAACGGCGTTTGGAACTGCTGGTTACGTTCCCAATTAAGTTGGGCCAGATTATCTGAGATATCCATTAGTTTAGAAAGCGCCTTCGGCTTTTTCTTGGCCAAAACCTTGTTCAGTTTTTCGGCTTGCTCTAAAAAATGAGGCTGCGAATATTTTGTACTTGGTAATGGACTTTCGAAATCGAGAGATTTCGCTGGTGAAATTACTATTTTCATTTTCTGGCTATAAAGAACATAAAAATAACACCATTAATTTAGATAGCCTACTTTGTCAAAAGGTGTTATTGATACTGCTATTAGTGAAACTTATTGTTGGCTATTCTTGGCATAAAGTCGCCATTTCTCAATGCACTCGCTCATATCGGAGGGTATTTCAGAATCAAACCTCATAGCTTCGCCCGTTACCGGATGTACAAAACCCAATGTTTTGGCATGCAAGGCCTGTCGTGGTAAGATTTTAAAGGCATTGTCAACAAACTGCTTGTACTTGGTAAACGTAGTACCTTTTAAGATCTTATCGCCACCATATCGTTCGTCATTGAACAGTGTATGGCCTATATATTTCATATGGGCCCTGATCTGATGGGTACGACCCGTTTCTAACCGACAAGAAATCATGGTGACATAGCCCAGACGTTCAATGACCGTATAATGGGTTACAGCATCTTTGCCTTCTTCACCATCAGGGAAAACGTGCATTTGCAAGCGATTTTTAGGATGCCGTGCAATATGCCCTTCTATCCTGCCATGATCATTTTCTACATTGCCCCAAACCAGTGCAATGTACTCCCGTTCCGATGTTTTATCGAAAAATTGTTTGGACAAGTGCGTCATGGCGGCTTCCGTTTTGGCTACTACTAAGAGTCCTGATGTATCTTTATCAATACGGTGTACCAGGCCTGGTCGATCATTACCGTTGATTGGCAAGTCTTTTATGTGGTGCAATAGCGCATTGATTAGCGTACCTGAATAATTACCATGTCCGGGATGAACGACCATGCCGGCAGGTTTGTTCACCACCAATAACACCTCATCTTCATAGACAATGTCCAGTGGAATATCTTCTGGTACCAATAAAAATTCATGCGGAGGATGCTCGAACAAGACCTTTACCTCATCGCCTGGTTTTACCTTGTAATTTTGTTTAACAATGCTGTCATTTACCCAAATGTGGCCCTCTTTGGCAGCTTGTTGTATCTTGTTTCGGGTCGCATATTCGATAAAATTCATCAAGAATTTATCTACACGCAAGGGCTCTTGGCCTTTAGAAGCTACAACTTTGTAATGCTCGAAAAGCTCGACGTCGTTCAGCTCTGAGCTGTCATTAAAGTCCATACTTTAATTTGAATCGGCTTTGATCTGTGCCCTCTGGGTAATATTGCCGTTGCCACACACCAACTCAATTTTTGAAGTCTTAGGTAGTTTATCGCCTGGGGCAATGTTCTTTCCTTTATATTTAATATAGTACACCATATCTTTTCCCAATTCATCGATATAGGTAACGCGTTCTACGTCGAGACCTACGGCCATTAACATAGAAGTAGCGTTGCGTTGGGTAACCTGAATGATATTCGGTACTGATACCTTCTTGTACCCCGATGGGTTTACCGTAAAATAAATTTTTCGGTTTTCCTTAACCTTATTACCCGCCAGCGGTTCTTGGTCAATAATTGAAAATCTTGGGTAATCCGGGTTGTAGTTTGCAGAATCAAGCACCTCATAGCGAAGCCCTGCATCTTCTACCGCTTCGCGCATTTGCATGACCGACATCTTGGAAAAATCGGGGACTTCGACAAACTCCCCATGATTGGTAGTGCTTTTTAACCAAGTTAAAACGCCAAAAGCTAAAAGCACTAAGGCCAATACTGCCAAGCCTAACTGGATCAAGAGCGTTTTACTTTTCAAAAAATTGAAAAAATTTCTCATTATTTATAATTGAACACGCAAATATAACAAAGACAAACCTTTTTTTCTTTACTTTGAAACCGTTATATCCATATGAAACTATAACTATATTATGCGTAAAAATATTGCCATCATTATGGGCGGGTATTCTAGTGAGTACCAAATATCTTTAAAAAGTGGCAACGTAGTGTTCGATTTCCTCGACAAGGCCAAATTTGATTGCTACCGCATTCATATATTTCGTGAAAAATGGGCCTATGTTGATACCGATGGGAAAGAGCATGCTGTCAACAAACATGATTTTTCGGTTCAGGCAAACGGAAAAACGATTCGTTTCGATTGTGTTTTTAATGCCATACACGGTTCGCCAGGCGAAGATGGTTTAATGCAGTCCTATTTTAAACTCTTGGGTATACCACAGACCTCATGTGATTATTATCAATCGGCATTGACCTTCAATAAAAGAGATTTACTCAGCGTACTAAAGCCCTATGGTATAAAGGCCGCCCAATCATACTATCTTAA